>JAIRKS010000216.1 GCA_031259905.1 Odoribacteraceae bacterium | reverse complement strand
AACCGCGCTGCCCCTCCTGGCGGCCACCCTCGTCGCCATCCTCGCCTTCTTCCCCATCTTCCTGTCGCCGGACACGACGGGGGTGTACGTGCGCGATCTCTTTATCGTCCTGGCGATCTCGCTGCTCCTTAGCTGGGTGCTCGCCCTGGCGCAAGTGCCGCTCATGGCCAAGGGCCTGCTGAAGGCGAAGGCCGGGAAGCCTTTCGACGGCAGATCCTACCGCGTGCTGCGCGTCACGCTGCGCTGGTGCCTGCGCCACAAGAGCGTCACCTTACTCCTCGCGCTCCTGCTCCTCGCCGCCGGTCTGCACGCCTACCGCTTCCTGCCGAGGGAGTTCTTCCCGGACATGAACTACGACCAGCTCTACATCGAGTACAAGCTGCCGGAAGGCACGGGCAGCGAACGCGTCCTCGCCGATCTCTCCGCGATAGAAGACTACCTCCTCGCGCGGCAGGAGGTCAAGCACGTGACGAGCGTCGCCGGCGGCACGCCACCGCGCTACAACCTCGTCCGCTCCATGTCGTTACCCTCCCTCTCGCGCGGGGAGCTTATCGTCGACTTCACGTCGCCCGCGGCGCTCCTCGCGTGCATGCAGGAGATACAGGAGCACCTCGACAGGGAGTTCCCTGGGGCACGCGCACGGGTGAAGCGATACAATCTCATGTACAAGCAATATCCCGTCGAGGTGCAATTCAACGGGCCGGATCTCGACGTGCTGCAAGACCTTTCGCGGCAGGCCGTGGGGATCATGCAGGAATGTCCGCTACTGCGCCTCGTGCACCCCGACCGCGAGCCGAAGACTCCCGTCCTCCTCGCCAGGTACAACCAGCCCGCCGCGCGCGCCGCCGGAGTCAGCCGGCAAGACGTGGCGCTGTCGCTCCTCGCCGTCACGGGGGGTATCCCCGCCGGGACGTTCCACGAGGGCACCCGCGCCGGGAATATCTACCTCAAGATTACCGGTCACGACGACACCCCCGTCGCCTCGCTCGCCGGCATGCCCGTCGCCAGGAGCACCCTGCCGGTAGACAAGATCATGAACCGGGAGACCCTCCAGGCGTTGCTCGCGGGCGCTATCACCGCGCCGGAGCTTCTCGATGCCGCACGCGCCGCGCTACCGTTGAGCCTGGTCACCGACGGCGTCGACGTCTCGTGGGAAGACCCCGTCATCGCCCGCTACAACGGTCAACGAATCGCCCGCGCCCGTGCCCATCCCGTCGCGGGAGTCAGCGCCGCCGCCGCGCGAGAGGCCGTCGCCGCGAACATCGAAGCCATCCCCCTCCCCGACGGATACGCCCTCCGCTGGGAAGGTGAACACGAGGCCAGCACCAGCTCCACGAAACACCTCTTCGCCCGCGTGCCGCTGGGAATCATCCTCGTGATCATCGTCCTCGTGAGCCTCTTCCGCGACTACCGGAAGCCGCTCGTCATCCTCTGCTGCATCCCCCTGACCGTCGTCGGCGTGATCATCGCCATGCTCCTCGCCGGGAAAACCCTCGGCTTCGTGGCGATCGTCGGCACGCTCGGATTGACGGGAATGATCATCAAAAACGGCATCGTCCTCATGGACGAGATCTCCACGAGGATCGCCGCCGGCACGCCCCCGCTCGACGCCCTCGTCGACAGCACGACGGCGCGCTCCCGACCCGTCATGATGGCCTCCCTGACCACCATCTGCGGCATGTTGCCGCTCGTGAACGACGACCTCTTCGGCGCCGGCGCCGTCGCCATCATGGGCGGGCTGCTCTTCGGGACGCTCGTCACGCTGCTCCTCCTGCCCGTGCTGCACGCCGTATTCTTCCACGTGAAAACAAGATAAACCGTGAAAACACCACTCCTTCTCCTCCCGCTACTGCTCGCCGCCGTCCCCTCCGTCGCCCAGCAACCCTACACGCTCCAGGCGTGCAGGGACTCCGCCCTCGCGCGCAACCGCGCCATCACCGTCGCCAGAACCCTCGAAGACAAGGCCAGGCACGAGCAACGCGCCGCCCGCGCGCGCTTCCTGCCGGGAATCTCCGCCGGGGCCACGTTCCTCTACACGAACGCGAGGATTCGTCGCGACGTCGCACCCACGTTCCTCCCCGCCTACCTCCCCGATCCCGTCACCGGTCAGCTCGTGCCCGACCTGCTCCTGGCGCCCGGCGGCCAGCCCGTCGTCGGCCCCGACGGTAACCCGCTCTTTAACCGCTACGCCTACTTCCCGGGGACAACCCTCGACGTCAACCCGAACGGCACGTACCTCGCCGCCGTCACCGCGCGGCAGCCGCTCTTTGCCGGGGGGAAAATCCTGACGGCGTACCGCCTCGCGCGCGTCGCCGGGCGTGTCGCCGAGATCTCCAAGCGACTGAAAGCGATCGACGTCGTGGTCGAGACCGACGAGGCATTCTGGAATCACGTCAAGGCGATAGAAACGGCGAAAGTCGCCGCAGCGTTCCAGCAACTCGTCGACGAGCTGGCGCGCGACGTGCAACGCGCCGGGGACGCCGGCATGAAAACGCGCAACGACCGCCTCAAGATCCAGGTGCAAGTGAACAAGGCCGCCCTGCAACTCGAAAAATCCGCCAACGCCACCCGCCTCTCGCGCGAGAACCTCTGCCGCGTGACGGGCCTGCCGCTGTCGACGCGCCTCGTCATCGCCCACTCCCTAGACGACGACGACGACATCGACGATGACCTCCCGCCGGCAACGAGCGCCCCCCGCCCCGAACACGACCTGCTCGACGAGCAAGTCAAGGCCAGGCAACAGCACGTGCACCTCGCCCGCGCGGACTACCTGCCGCGCGTCGGCATCGAGGCGAATTACGGCCGCGCGCGAGGCCCCGCGTTAAACGGCGTACCGCTCGTCGACCGGCCTTTCTTCTCGGCCTTGCTCTCCGTACAAGTACCTCTTTTCCACTGGGGCGAGGGGGCGAACAAGGCGCGCGCCGCCCGGGACGAGCAGCAAGCCGCGGAGTGGGAACGCGACGACCTCGCGGGAAAGATGGAGATCGAGGCACGGCACGCGCGCGACAGGCTCTCGGAGGCCCGCCTGGAAGTCGCGATGAACAAGCTCGCCCTCGAACAAGCGTCCGAGAACCTGCGCGTCGCCCGCGAACGCCACGCGGCCGGCATGGAATCCCTCGCCGCCTGCCTCGAGGCGCAGACGCTTTGGCAACAGGCATCGCTCGCCCTGGTCGAGTCCCGGATCGCCCTGAAGCTCTGCAAAACCTATTACCTCAAGGCCACCGGCAATCTCTCCCCCTCCCTGCCGGACGCGCCCGCCAACGCCGCATCGCGAG
>JAIRKS010000151.1 GCA_031259905.1 Odoribacteraceae bacterium | reverse complement strand
TCCCCTGACGAGGGTCAGCAACGATAGTACAAGGATTTGTTCACGTAGAAGAAGAATTAGTTCATGTTACGGGCGTTTCTCACGCGCTCCATGTTGCACCGGGGAGTAGTACCGAGAGGGAACCTCCCCGGTTTTTTTATCCCCTCCCCTGACCAGGCAGGAGGGAAAGTGTTTTCCCCCTGCACCCCCCGCCAGCCCGTAGCACGGACGGGCATTAAGCCGGACGGGACGTGACGGGGGGACGTGTTTTTAGATTGTCGGGGAATCCAGTAACTTTGCCGGGAATTTCTAAAGATTTGTCGATAAAACTACCCGGTACATGTTCACGATAAAATACCCGTCCCTGTTGTTGTTGATCCCCGTGGTCGCGGGGATTACCGCGGGGGATTACCTGTCGTTCCTGTCGCGGGACACGTGCCGCGTCATCATCTGGATCTCCCTCGCGTGCATGATCCCCTGCTATTACTGGCGGCGCGTGCGATGGCTGGCAGCGCCACTTGCCTACACATTCGTCTTCACGATGGCCCTGTCGAGGAGTCGCCCGCCGGAGACGACCATCGTGCCCGGGGAGATCTGTCGCATGGAGGGAAGGTGCACGGACGTGATACGCGGAAACCGGTACATCGTCCGGTATCAAGACTACAACCTCTTCGTGCAGGTGAACGACACGCTGCCGCCCCCCGTCGTGGGCGATCTCCTGGTATTCCCGGCGCGGCTCTACCCGCTCAAGCAGGCCGTCGACGTGCACGAGTTCGACTATGACCAGTACCTAAAGCAGCTGGACATCCATTTCAGGGCGGTACCGACCTCGGCGATCGAGCGCGCGGGGCACGTCCGGGGAGTGTACTCCACGTGCCAGGAGGCGCGGACGTTCCTGAACAGGAAGCTGGACGCGACCGTGCGCGACACGACCACCCGCGCCCTCCTCGGCGCTCTCTGCCTCGGCGATCGTTCCCTCGTCTCCCCGCGCACGCGGGCGCTCTTCAGCGAGAGCGGCACGATACACCTGCTGGCCGTCTCGGGGCTACACGTGGGGATCATCTACGTGATGCTGCATTTCCTGCTCGGCCTGGTGCACGTCCGGGGGCGCGTCCGCCTGGCGTGCATCCTCCCGGCACTGTGGATCTTCGCGGGGATCACGGGTTTTTCACCGCCGACCGTCCGCGCGGCGACCCTCATCGGGTTCGTCATCGTGGGGAGGCTGCTGGAGCGGGATTACAACGCGCTGAACGGGCTCTGCGCCTCCGCGTTCTTCACGCTACTCGTCTCCCCGCACCTCCTCTACTCGGTAAGCTTCCAGATGTCGTACACGGCGTACACCGGGATTATCCTCGTCCTGCCGGTGCTGCGCGTCAAGTGGAAAAACAGGCTCATCGCGCGGGGGTACGCGCTGTTCGCGCTGAGCGTGGCGGCACAGATCGGCACGCTACCGCTCGTCGCGTACTACTTCCACTCCATCAACCTGAATAGCGTGCTCGTCAACATCGTGGCCGTGCCGCTGGCCTCCTTCCTGCTGTACGCCGGGAGCATGATCCTCGCCCTCCCCACCGCGCTCGCCTCGCTGCTGGCGTTCATCCCGGAAACCCTCCAGCGCGTGATGATCTTCCTGCTGGAGCAGTACAACCGGATGAGTATCCCGTGGCGCGATCTTTACCCGACGGGGATTCACTTGCTCTTCTTTTACCTGCTCGTCCTGCTGGGAATCGCCTACCTGAAGCGGCGGGAGCGCGTCCTGTTCTACGCGTTCACCGTCGCGCTTCTCCTGTTCATCGCCTACCACGGGGTACACCTCTACACGGGAAAGCGCCAGCAGGAGCTGGTGATCTACGACCGGCGCGCCGGGAGCGAGGTGCTGCTCAATTACCACGGCCACTACACCTTCCTGGTGCGGGATGACAGCCTCTCTCCCCCGCCCCCCTACGTGACGGCGCGTCGCCTGGAGGCTTTCCCGGAGAGCAACGGGGGCATCGCGGGCAACGGGTTTACCACGGGTGACGCGCGCTTCAAGAATCACCGCCTGACGACTCCCCGCGTCACGCTTTACATCGCCGACAGGAAACACGTCTATCCCGGCAAGGCCAACGTTATCCTTGTCACGGGCAACCTTTACCCCAACCGCCTCCGCGGGAAAGTACCCGCAACAACGCGCGTGATCGTCGACCGCTCGAACACCTTCTCCTGCGCCCGCTCCTGGGAACGGTGGGGCGAGCAACAGGGCATCCGCGTCGAGAAAACGATCAACACGGGGCATATCGTGATCCCGCTGAAGTAACCGGAACCCCCTCGACAACGCGTCGGCACGTCCCGTGCCGGCCACGCGACCTGCCCGAAACGCGAGAGCGGGCAGTCGTTTCCCCCACCGGTATCCTGCTTTTCCTTCCCCTTTCCCGCCTCCCGACGTCACGGGAAGGCGCGCCCGACGCGGGATTGTGTACCGCGTACTTTTTTTTATCGCGTGTTGCATTGCTTTGAGAAGTTTTTATAATATTTTTGGCAGTGAAACGAAGGGGAAGAAGCCCCCGTTTGTAGGACTATCGTATAACTAAACAACTTTAAGAATGAAGAAACAACTGACTAACAAAAACACCTGGCGGAAAGCCCTGATGGCTGCCCTGCTATGTGTGTGTGTAAATGCCTTCGCGTTCGCGCAAGGCATTACCGTGTCTGGAACGGTGAGCAGCACCGAAGGCGAATCGTTACCAGGCGTGCACGTGAGAATCCAGGGGACAAGTAGCGGTACCACCACCGACAGGGACGGGAAGTACAGCATCACCGTTCCCGGCAGCAAGAGCGTCCTGGTCTTCTCGTTCATCGGGCACGTGACCCAAGAGATCGAGGTTGGGACGAAGATCCTGCTCAACGTCCAGCTTATTGAAGAGACGCGGAGCATTGACGAGGTAGTGGTCATCGGTTACGGCGTCGCCCGTAAGAAAGACCTCACCGGGGCCATCATCCAGATCCGGCCGGAGAAGCTCGCCGACGAGAACCCGAAGACCGTGCAGGACATCCTCCGCGGCACGCCGGGCTTGAGCGTCGGGTACGACCCCTCGGCAAAAGGCGGCGGCTCGATGCAAATTCGCGGGCAACGCTCCGTGTACACCTCCGGCGGGCACAACGACCCGCTGCTCATCCTCGACGGGATGATGTTCTACGGGGAGCTGTCCGAGATCAATCCCGACGACATCAGCCAGATCGACCTGCTGAAAGACGCCTCGGCAGCTGCCGTGTACGGGGCGAAAGCCGCGAACGGCGTCGTGATCATCACCACCAAGAAAGGCAAGATCGGCAGGCCCGTGGTGAACGTGAGCGCGAACGTGAGCTTCACCACGAAAAGCGCCTACCGCGAAGTGTTCGACCCGGAGGGATACATGCAGTACCGCGAGGACTGGCAGAAGCGGCTGACGTACGGCATCAACCCGACGACGAACAACTACGAGGCGTACCAGGTGCAAGAGACGCGTAAAGGCTACTTCGAGCGCCCGGAGAACCTCTCCAAGTACGGCGTGTCGCTCGCGGAATGGCAGGCATACTCCACGAACGCGGCAAACGAGTCCGACGCCAGCATCTACGCCAAGCGGCTCGGCCTGACAAATCTGCTGCTCGAGAACTACCTCGCCGGCCGCACCTACGACTGGTTCGACAACGTCTTCCGCACGGGATTCAACCGCGACATCAACGCCAGCGTCTCCGGCGCGAGCGACAGGATGAACTACTACCTGTCGTTCGGCTATCTCGCGAACGAGGGCGCCGTCAAGGGCAACGAGTACAGTGCCATCCGCTCCAACATCAAGGTGGAGGGTAAGGTCACCGACTGGCTCGAGGTGGGTGCTAACATCAACTTCCAGAACCGCACCGACGGCGACATCCAGGTCGGACTGGGAACGAATTACTGGGACGACAACGAGATCTGGAACAGCCCCTACGCCTCGCACCGCGACGCGGACGGTAACCTCGTCTGGAGGCCAATGGGCGAGGGTCCCATCTACCAGTACAACTACGACTTCAACCGCCAGTACGAGGAGCTTGAGAAGGGCTACACCATATTTAATAGTATCGTGAACGCCAAGATCCGCCTCCCGTACGACATCACCTACTCCTTCAACGCCGCGCCGCGCTGGCAGTACTTCCACGACAGGTGGTTCCTTTCCGCCGACCACCCCGCGCGCACGGCGCTGACCGGGCGGGTCAACCGCGAGCAGACGACCCGCTTCGACTGGTCGCTCAACAACACCATCTCGTGGGAGCACACCTTCGCCGACATCCACCGCGTCAACCTCACCCTCGTGCAGGAAGCAGAGGAGCGTCGCTCGTGGACTGACCGCATCGAGGCATACAACATCCTCCCCTCGGACGCCCTCGGCTTCCACAACACGGCCAACGCAGGCAAGTCGGAAAGTAGCTTCAGCTCCACCGACACCCACCAGACCGCCGACGCGTTGCTCGCCCGTATCTTCTACTCCTACGACAACACGTACATGCTGACGGCTTCCGTCCGTCGCGACGGTTACTCCGCCTTCGGGCAGAACAACCCCTACGCCACCTTCCCATCCGTCGCTCTCGGCTGGACGTTCACCAACGAGGAGTTCTTCAAGTGGACGCCCATGAGCACCGGTAAGCTGCGCCTCTCCTACGGCAAGAACGGCAACCGATCCCTCAGCGATCCCTACGTCTCGCTCGCCAACCTGAGCGGGGGGACGGGATCCATGCAAGGATACGTGAACGCCTCCAACGCCACGTACCTCGTCCGCTACCTCGCTATGGATCGCCTGGCCAACCCCAACCTGCAGTGGGAAAAGACCACCGCGTGGAACTTCGGGGTCGACTTCGGGTTCATCAACGACCGCGTCACCGGTAGCCTCGAGTACTACGTGATGAACACCCACGACATGATCATGAGCCAGCGCCTCCCCGGCTTCTCCGGCTTCAGCTCCATCACCACGAACCTCGGCGAGGTACAGAACAGGGGCTTCGAACTCTCCGTCAACTCGACGAACGTGCGGAACGAGAACTTCGAGTGGAACACCGCCTTCGGCTTCTCCTACAACAAAAACGAGATCAAGCACCTCTACTACGAGAACGAGGACATTGTCGATCTCAACGGGAACGTCACCGGCAGCAAGGAGATCGACGACAAGACCAACAACTGGTTCATCGGCCAACCCATCGGCGTGATCTGGAACTACCGCGTCACCGGCATCTGGCAGGTCAACGAGATCGAGGAGGCCGCCAAGTACGGGCAGAAGCCCGGTGATCCCAAGGTGGCCAACACCTACACCGCCGATGACAGGACGAACGCCGACGGCAGCGTCACCCCCGTCTACAACGACAACGACAGGGAGTTCCTCGGCCAATACTCGCCGCCCATCCACTGGTCGCTCCGCAACGACTTCACGCTATGGAAAGACCTCACCATCTCCTTCAACATCTACTCGTACATGGGCCACAAGTCCCTCGAGACCTACTACCTCAACAACGACAACGGGGGATCGCGCGTCACCGGCGGCTACAACATCTTCAAGAAGACCTACTGGACGCCGGAGAATCCCTCCGACACCTACGCCCGCCTCGACGCCACCGGCCCCACCGGAGCCATCGGCGCCGCACGCCTGCACGACCGCTCCTTCATCCGTCTCGAGAACATCTCCCTCGGCTACACCGTGCCGCGCGAGTGGACGACTCGCTGGAACATACAGAAGGCGCGCGTCTTCGGCTCTATCCGCAACGTCGCCGCCTGGCAGAAAGACTGGGAGTACGGCGATCCGGAGACCGGGGGACTTGCCACCCGCGTCTTCACGTTAGGATTAAACATCACCCTCTAAAAACACAACCACATGAAAAAGATAACTAAACGACTGAAAAGCATGTTGGCCGCCGTCGCCGGCATCACGATACTGCTCGCGGCCTGTTCCAGGAGCTTCCTCGAACCCGACCCGCTCTCCTTCTACGAGCCGACAACGACGTTCAGCTCCGAATCCGGCCTGCAAGCCGCGCTCGCTAACTGCGACAAGAACCTGCGCAACAACTGGACGCATTACAGCGCCAACTCCAACTCCGCGCCCATCGCCACCGAGTACGTCTACTCCGAGCTGTCCGTCGCCAGCAAAACCGACGGCAACCTCCTCTCCAACATCGACCAGCAGCTCAACCCCATCACCGAGGATCTCGGTCACGAGGGGGGCGACTTCCGGCCTTTCTACTGGACTGAAGGATTCAACGGCATCAAGGGCGCCAACACCATCATCTCGTTTATCGACGCGGTGAAGGGTCTCGACGAGCCGACCAAGAACGCCTACCTCGGAAGGGCATACTTCCACCGCGCTTTCCGCTACTACAACCTCGTCTTCCAGTTCGGCGACGTCCCGCTCATCACCAAGATCCTCGAGACGCCAAAGCAGAACTACCGCTCCACGAAGAAGGAGGCGATCCTCGACATGATCACCGCCGACCTCGAGTTCGCCGTCAAGTGGGTACCCGCGCAAGCGGACATGACCTACGTCGGCATGGTCAACAAGGGCGCCTGCCGCGTGTTGCTCGCCAAGTGTTACCTCGCCACCGGGCAGTTCCAGAAGGCCAAGTTGCAAGCCGATACGCTGATCGATCTCTCCGGCTACTCCCTCATGACCTCCACCTTCGGCACGTTCTACCAGAACTACTCGCCCGAAACGTGGCCCGTCACCCGCAACGTCATCTGGGATCTCCACCGGCCCGAGAACAAGCTCATCGCCGCCAACCGCGAGGTGATCATGGGCATGCCCAACCGCGGCGCCACCGCCGAGTCGATGATCCCGTTTTACACCATGCGCGTCTTCGGGCCCATGTGGAATAACGCCAACATCAAGACTCCCGACGGCCAGAATGCCGTCAACGATTACGCCCGCAATAACGGCGACTATACCACTAACCTCGACTACACGCGGGCCATCGGGCGCGGCATCGGATGTTACCACCTCACCAGGTTCGCCACGCACGATCTCTGGAACGTCAACGGCGCGCACGACGACGGCGATCTACGCCACAGCGCCGCGTCAGGGAACTGGGGGCTGATGGAGAACATAAAGTGCAATAACCCCGCCAGCGCGTATTACGGGCAGACGATCAGTCTCAAGAACGGATACACGATCAGCGCCGCCAACGGGCTGTCCGACACCGTCCGCATATGGTTCGACTGGCCCCACTACAAGCTCTACCTGCACGACGTCGCCGCCGAGGCCAACCAGTCGTCCACGCAGTTTAGCGGCGCCACCACCGGCGCCAACGCCGAATGGTATCTCTACCGCCTCGCCGAGGTGTATCTCCTCCGCGCCGAGGCCAAGTTTTACCTCAACGACGCTACCGCCGCCGCCGACGTTAACACTGTCCGCCAGCGCGCCGGCTGTACCCGACTGTACGCTACCGTCACGATCGGCGATATCATGAACGAGCGCGCCCGCGAGTTGTATCTCGAGGAGTGGCGCAACGTGGAGTTGACCCGCGTGTCGCGTAGTCTCGCGCTCAGCGGCAAGGCCGACGAGTGGGGGAATACCTATAATATCAATGACTACGATAAGCAGGAGGGCACCGGCACCACCGGCGGCAGTTACTGGTATCAACGCCTTACCCGTCTTGGGTATTATAACAAGGGTATCCCCGTGCGCGATAAGACTTATTCTATCGCCAAGCATAATATCTACTGGCCTGTCCCTAACTCGGCAATTACCGCGAATAATAAGGGGGAACTCGCCCAGAATTTCGGCTACGATGGCTATAACGCCGCCACACCCATGTGGGAAACATGGCAAGAAGCCGTCGCCGACGAGGATAACGTGAACTGATCGCTTCCCGGTCGAGCAGGGGGGAAAGTGTTTCCCCCCCTGCACCCCCTCCCAGCCCGTAGCACGGGCGGGCATTAAGCCGGCCGGGGCGTGACGAGGGG
>JAIRKS010000095.1 GCA_031259905.1 Odoribacteraceae bacterium | reverse complement strand
GGGCCGGTGATGGGTGCGGGCGCGTCGGGGATGGTAACGGGAGCGCCGGGCGTGGGGTGGGGAGCGCCGGTGAAGGGAACGGGAGGGCCGGGGAAGGGAACGTGCCGGTCGGCACGCGTGCCGCGCGCGTGTCCTGCCGCGCGAGCGTCAGCGGGAGGTGGCTCGGACGCGAGGGGTTGCCCTCCCGCGCGGGGACGAGACGCGCGACGGTTCCCGGGTGTACGATAAATAATCGTTCCCGGCGTACGGTATAACGAAATTATTATACTTTTGTACCGGTATGATCATCCATGAAAAGAGACCTGTTTTACCCGGATTTGCTCCCGCGCGTTGCCGTCACGGCTCGCCGGGAGAGGAGAGGACGCCCCGCCGACGATCCCGTCGACGACGGGCGCGTTGCCTCCCGCCGCGCGGGCCGGGGCGCGGGGTGTTTTCCCGTGATCGTCCCGGCAATTTCCTCGCTTTTGTTTCAATGAATTAATTATACACGCTCAAGACAACAACCCATGAAAAAGCAACTGTTTTACCCGGTACTGTTCCTGTTGGCAGGTCTCGTCGCCTGCCAGGACAAGAAAGAGATTTTTACCCTCTCCGTTAACGACGAGCGCGCCGTCTTCCTCTTTACCGACGGTGGTGGTCAGGAGATTATCAGTGTCAACGCGAACGTCACCTGGAGCGTCGCCGTCGAGGGGGATAACCCCTGGTGTCAGGCGAACAAGCGCAACAAGGCGGAGCTCTCCCTCGTCGTGGAGCCGAACATCACGCTCGCCGACAGGGAGGCGAGGATCACCCTCTCGTCCCGCGAGACGTCGCCCGTCGAGCTGACCGTCCGCCAGGCCGGCGCCGCCTCGGGGATCGCTTTCGCCGCGGACACGTGCAGGGTCATCGCCGCGGGGGGCGTGCTGCGCGTGGCCGTCGCCGCGAGCGTCGAGTACACGGTGGTGCCGGCCGCGACGTGGATCACGCACCGCGAGAAAGAGGGCGACGAGGAGCTCTTCGACGTCGAGGAGAACCTCGACAAGACGTCGCGCGCCACCACCGTCCTCTTCCACACGAACGGCGTGGGCGAGAGCAAGTCCCTCGCCGTCGTGCAGGCCGGGCGAGATCCCGTCTACGTCCCCGGCGACGCCAGCGCCCTCTCGACCGACTTCAAGCTCAGCGTCAGGAGCAGCGTCGCCTCCGAGGCGAACACCGGCGAGGGCATCGAGCTTTCCCACGACGGGAATTACTCGACCTACTACCATTCCCGCTGGGGCGAGGAGACGAGTTATCCCGTTACCATGACGTATACTCTCGATAACGCCGACCGGCTCGACTACCTCGTCTATTACCCCAGGCAGGACGGCGGCAGTAACGGCAACTTCAAGACGCTGAAAATACACGCGAAGACGGCCGGTAGCTCCGCGTACACTCTCCTCGGTGATCACGACTTCGGCGGCACGTCTTCCCCGACGCGCGTTGTTTTTTCCCCGCCCGTCGTCTCGCCCTCGGAGGTCAGGATCGAGGTGCTCTCCGGCGTGGGCGACAACGCGAAGGGGTTCGTCAGTTGCGCCGAGATGGAGTTCTACAAGCGGGCCGAGGCGCCCGCGGGCACGGATCTCTTCGTCGATCCATCCTGCTCGGAGCTGAAGCCGGGCGTCACGCTCGAACAGGTGCGGGAGATCCCCGATCCCTTCATCCGCGGCATGGCCTCCTATATTTTCCACGGCGATTACCCGATCGCGGATCGCGTCAGGGAGTACCCCGCGTACCCGCGCCCGGAGACCGTCGCCCGCGCTAACAAGATGAAGAAGTACGGTCTTCTCGATAACGCCACCGGCATCTCCGTCAGCATGAACGAGGTGATCGTGCTCTTTGCCGGGAGCCTGCACGGGCGCGACGTTTCCCTGCGGATCATGGACTTCAACGAGGGGTATGCCGGCATCAGTTACCCCGTCTCCGAGGGTATGAATTACATCAAGGCCGCCTGCAAGGGCCTCGCCTACGTTGTCTATCATACCGACGACGCCGGCGCGCCGCCCGTCAAGATACACGTCGCCTCCGGGCAGGTCAACGGCCTCTTCGATCTCTCCAGGCACGGGAAGAGTGACTGGCAGCCGATCCTCTCGCGTGCCGTCAACCAGCATATCGACGTCCTCGGGAGCAAGGTGCACTTGCTGTTCCCCGTCGCGCGCTACCGGGCGCATTGCCCTGATATTGTCCCGCTGCTCGAGGCGTACGATAATTTCGTCCGCCTCGAGCAGGAGTTCACGGGCCTCGAGAAGTATAACCGCGTGCCGCCCAACCGCGTCATGCTTCTCGTCTCCTATAACCCGAACACTTACATGAGCGCTACCGATTATCGCACCAATTACAACGATAATACTCTCTGGGAGTTGCTCGACGTTAACCGGCTCGTCACTACCGCCATCTGGGGGCCGGTGCACGAGATCGGGCACGTCCACCAGACCCCGCCCACCCTCTCGTGGGTTGGCCTCGGGGAGGTTTCTAACAATATCTACTCGCTGTACGTCCAGACTTCCTACGGGAATACCAGCCGCCTCACCGCCGAGAGCGGCTACCGCCGCGGGTTTAACGACATCGTCGTCGCCGGAATACCGCACGCGCACATGGGGCAGGTGTCGAGCGATCCTTACTTCCAGAAGCTCGTCCCCTTCTGGCAGTTGCACCTCTACGCGCTGACCCTCGGCAAGCCCGATCTCTACAAGGACCTGCACGAGATGGCCCGCGTGGGGACGGACAAGAATTACTCCACGCAGTCGGGCGAGATCCAGCTCGATTTCGCGCGTAACGTCTGCGACTTGCTTGAAAGGGATCTGACGGGATTCTTCGAGTCCTGGGGATTCCTCCGGGAGATCGACGAGGAGGTGGGCGATTACAGTAAGGCGCGAATGACGATCACCGCCCGGCAGATCTACGACTGGAAGGCAGGGATCGCCGCCAAGTCGTACGCCAAGGCTCCGGGAGGGCTGGTCTACCTCTCGGACAACACCGTCGACGTGATCAAGGAACGCCGCGAGATCGTGAAAGGAACTTTCTCGCGCTCCGGGACGTCGGTCACGACGACCAACTGGAAAAACGTGATGGCCTTCGAGGTGTACCACGACGGCGTCCTCACCTACGCCACGCCTGACGCCTCGTTCACGTTCACGGATCGCCCCGGGACGGTCGCCGTCAAGGCCGTCGCGTGGGACGGCACGCGCGTGAACGCCGAGTGACGCGGCACGACGGGAAAAAAGACGACGCGGGGGGATGCCTCGCGTCGTCTCTTTTAGTGCTTGCCGTGTTACCTCACCTCCAGGACGTGTATCATGCCCGGCGCGACGTCGGCCTGCCCCTCCCCGTCGACCTGCTCGACGCGCTGCACGAAAAGGTGCAACACGCCCCGGTCGCCCCACAACGCCGTGTCGTACGTCGGCTCCCACGACCCCACGGGGAACGTCGTCAGGTCTGTCACCTTCCAGGCGTTCTTCTCCAGGTCGTCGCACCGCGCGATCGTCACGCGATTGCCCCGCTCCTCGTCGCGGAAGACGAGATAGAGGGCCTTCCCGGCTACCACCTGTGGCCGCGACACCGGCACGCGCTTCGTCCCTCCCCCCTTTAGCGAGAAAGGCGTCGAGCGGGTCTCCAGGGTATTCACGCGCCACGTCCCCCCGTCCAGCCACGCGACGCGGAACAGCGGCACGTCCGACCCCGCGTCCCGCCAGTACGTGGCGATGCGCGGCATCCCGTCCGCGTCGGCGCACATCGACGTCTGGTTGATCAGCTCGCTGTTCACCGGCACGCGGCACGCGTACTCCGCCGTGCCCGCCCGGACGGGCAGCGCGTACGCCTCGCCGCGCGAGTTCTCCCACGTCACTCCCCCGTCACGCGAGCGGGCGTAGCACAGGTCGTGGTTCGTCGCCACGTCCCACGTCTCCCGCCACACCCACGAGAGGTGGATCACCCCCCTCGCGTCCACGCACGCCTGCCAGTACGCGTTCCGTCGTCCCTCGCCGTCGATGAGGTTCGAGTGCAGGCGCGTCCATCGCCCGCTCCCCGCGTCGTACCGGTTCATCACGAGGTTGCCGTTCCCCGACGCCCCGTCCCGGTACATGAAGACGAGGTTCCCGTCCGGCAACCGGAAGAACTCCGGGTAGGTCACGTTCCTCTCGTTCTCCCCCGTCATCGGGCGCTCCTCGCCCAGCTCGAGCGATCCCGGCGCCACGCCCCGCGCGTACCGCAGCGCGTTGCCGTGGTGATCCCACGCCGCGTGCAGGTACCCGGCCCCGTCGACCATGATGCTGATCACGTTGTGCGCGTCCGATACCCGGCCGCGGTACGGGGTCTCGCGGATTGTCCACGTCTTCTCCTTCACGTGGCGCTTCCCCAGCGCGACGACGCCCGACGGCGTGTAGTAGGCGATGTACTGCGTGTCGCCGAGCGTCACCAGGGAGTTCTTGCGGAATACCGTCGCGTTTACCGAGTTGTTGGACCAGCCTTCCGCTACCGGCACCAGCCGCGCCGGAGAGCAGGAGGACGCGACGGAGAGTGCCGCCGCGATCGCTATTGTTTGTATCTTTTTCATGATGTTCGTGTTTTACTCGAACGCGAAGAT
>JAIRKS010000022.1 GCA_031259905.1 Odoribacteraceae bacterium | reverse complement strand
TTCTTGTCGAAATGTTCGTCCACCTGACGGCGTAGTTCTCCAATAAACGCACTAACAGGCACGGCATTGCATTCCTCGGCGGCTTCGCGGAAACTCTTTTTCTTTTCCTCGACCACCGTGGCATAGGGCAACGTCTTGATATACTCAAGTAATTGCTTTGCCTGTGGGTTGTTTTCTTCTATGATAATTGTTGTCATACGATTTGGTATTACTCTACAAAGCTAACGAATAAATCGAACTAAATATATGTTCTAGTACAAATTAACTGCTATTGACCGTTGCTCCCTTATACTGCATCATTTAGAAGAACAGGTAAGGTTACAGTTTTCTTTCTTCCCTACAATATTTTTTTCAATTGATATACATCTCATTCATGGAGACGGTAGATAAGACAACACTTTTTAGAAATTTCTTCCTTTCGCGTGCGAAAGGAAGAAATTTCTAAAAACCACTTGCGGCTTGGTGTTGGCGTTCTATCGTCGGAATGTACCTTTGTATTGAAATTGAATAAAAGAGCTATCTGCCAATATTATTTTCGGTTGATACAACACGAATAAGACATGTTTTCCCGCTAATAAATCCCCAGTTTTCTTTTAACCAAAACAGTTGCATCTATGAGTCCTTTCTTATAGGGTATAGCATTGGTAGATTCATCAATAATACAAGCAAAACTATTTTCATCTCCTACTATTTCAATAGTTCTTTCGAGTTTTTTGATGACTGGGGCCATTAATTCACCCTGCTTATTTTGTATATTGTTCTGCGCTTGATTGCTAAAGTCTTGATATTGTTCTTGAAGATTCTGAAGTTGTTGTTGCAAAGAAGTTGAAGGAGACCGTTGATACTCCTCCATCATTTTATTAAATTCAACTTGCATTTGTTCTAATTTATTCTGTAATTGAGATTGATATTGCCTTATTTCCTCTTCAGCACGAACATATTCAGGCATTTCAGTTATAATCTGTTGTGTGTTGATGTATGCAATCCTAATTTGAGATTGCATAGTAAGAGCAGCTGGCTTTGGAGCTATTTTAGCTGCCAATTCATTCGCCAAAGGAGGCATTAAATCACGATATGTTTTAGATGTTGTTTTAGTTACTCCAGCTGTCGCAACAACTTCTCCGCTTTCAACATCTACTATACGGACATCAATATTATATTCTCCTCCGGTAACATTTACTGTTCCTACTAAAACCGCTTTTACCCCTAAAATTTTCCCAACCTGTGCAATTTGTCCAGCACTAAGATTAGAGCCTTGAAACCCCTGCTCTTTAATTACCTGATTTAACTGATTGCGTTCTACAATTGTAAAATTTCCCGTGTCAAATAACGAACTAATCAACATATCCGATAAGCCATTAACCATTGATGCATCCACACCAACGCCGGGATTAAAATCCATTACAGCAATCTTCGTTCTAAATTGCGCACTGACTGTGCTTAGAAATTGCGCACTGACTGTGCTTAGAGTAAATAATGTCATTAAAACAAGTAGAAGAGTCTTTCTCATACCATTTATTTTGAAGTGTTAATAATCTTTCGCCGACAAAGATACGAAATATTTGAAAACCAGCCATAGTTACATCTTAATTCCTTGATCGCGAAGCTGTGGTGTCCGGTGTGCGTCGAGATTCCTTTATTGATCCCGCAAATCGTAGCCAGCTCCTTCAGGTATGCGTTCATCTTTTGGTTGCATAGCGTGGGCAGGAGTACGCCTTTGGTTACGCACTCCGGATCATCATTATAACGCTCCAATATTTCCCTTGCCGGGTCGTTAGCGATTGATCGTCCGGTGACAGCATTCCAATTTTTGGGATTTACTTTGAAATTTACCGAGATGACAGTACGTCTGCCATTGATTGTAACACGCAATAAGATCGGTGCTTGCCCGTCTTTTGCGATCCTTGTTTTCTGAATGTAAAAACAGAACCGCTTTTTTCTGCCATCCTCTGAAAATCAAAAAAGCACCGTGATCGTTCGATTCACGGTGCTTTACTTGATGTCGCCTCGCGCGACTTGGCGGAGAGAGGGGGATTCGAACCCTCGGTACCCGTAAGGGTACAACGGTTTTCGAGACCGTCCCGATCGACCACTCCGGCATCTCTCCTTGTCAAGTACTCTAAAGGAATTTCCTCCCTGGTCATACCGGGAGGCAAATGTAGAAACATTTTCCATCGCGGCAAAATGTTTACCGGCCAAAATGCCGGGGCGCGAGAGAGAGCCCTCCCCCCGATGCTTTAGATACTGTCGCGTTAGGGGCACCTGCCCGTCCCGTGAAAAAAACACGCGGGAGCGGTTGTCGGTTTTAAACGATTGTTTAAATTCGCGGGGTAAATCAACGTTATTATGAAAAAGCAGAACACTCCAGATGTGAAGGAGAGAATCCTCCAGGTGGCCCGCGAGCTATTCGTCAAGCACGGCTATGACGGGACAAGCGTCCGCGACATCGCGACAGCCTCCGGCACGAACGTCGCCCACATCACCTATTACTTCCAGTCGAAATATAACCTCTTCGAGATCATCTTCGAGGAAGCGTTTACCGTGGTGGTCTCCCGCGTCTTCCCGATCTGGAACTCCGACCTTCCCCTCCGCGAGATGGTCAAGGCGTGGGTAGATACTTATTACGAGCTCCTGCCGCGTTACCCCTATCTCCCGCTCTTTATTCTCAACGAGATCAATCACAATTACCAGGGGCGGCTCATCAAGATTATCAAGGGATACAATCCCCGCGAGATATTCGAGAAAATCTCCGCCAAGATCGAGCACGAGATTAGCCAGGGAAGTATCCGGGAGATCTCCCCGGCGGACTTCATACTCGACCTCGTCTCGCTCTCCGTCTTCCCGTTTGCCTTCGGGCTGCTGGTCACGCGCGTGGCGGACATCCCCCAGGAGGAATATAACGAGATACTGCAACGACACAAGTCACACGTCACTAACCTGCTGCTCGGTTCATTAGAGCCGTGACGACAGCAGGAAACGAACGCGAAGGAATCATCACGAACCAGGGTTAAACAACTGTTTAAATCGAATCACGCATGAAAACAACACGCAGGATAGGAATAGACATCGGCTCTACCACGTTAAAAACCGTCATCATGGACGCCGGCGGGTCGATCACCCGCGAAACATACAAGCGCCACGGGGCGGAGATCGATCGCGCGCTCTCGGGAGAACTCGAGGCGATCGCGCGGGAATTTCCCGGCGAACGCTTCACGGCGCGTCTCACCGGCTCGGCGGGGATGGGTATTTCCGAGCGTGTCGGTCTCCCGTTCATCCAGGAGGTAATTGCCTCTATCGTCGTGGCCAGGGAAGTATGCCCGGCGGCCCGCGTGCTCGTCGACCTGGGGGGAGAAGACGCGAAGATCGTCTTCCTCGACAACGCGCGCCCGGACATCCGGATGAACGGCAACTGCGCCGGCGGGACAGGCGCGTTCATCGACCAGATGGCCACCCTGATGAATATCACCCCCGGTGAACTGGACGCGCTCGCCCGGCGTCACGAGAAACTCTACCCCGTGGCCTCCCGTTGCGGCGTCTTCGCCAAGACAGACGTGCAGGATCTCCTCGCGCGTGCCGTCCCTCTTCCCGACGTGTCCGCCTCGATCCTCCGCGCCGTCGCGATGCAAGCCATCACCACCCTGGCACGGGGGCGCGCCATCCATCCTCCCGTCCTCTGCACCGGCGGCCCGCTGACCTTCCTCCCCTCCTTGCGGGAAGCCTTCCGGGAAGTATTGCAGGTAGGCGACGGGCTTATCCTGCCCGCCGGGGCTGAATTCTTCCCGGCCAGGGGAGCCGCGCGACACGATCCGGGGGAAGCGCCACTCGTCGACCCGCTGGAACTGGCGCGAGCGCTCGATGACACGAGGGATGCGGCGCGGGGAGAATCCCTCCCCCCGCTCTTCGCCGGGGAAGAAGAACACGAGGAGTGGCTGAAAAATAGGAACGTGAAACACCTCCCCCGGCTGTCACCCTCCCCGGGACAGGAAACGCGTTGCTTCATCGGCATCGACTCCGGCTCCACGACCACCAAGATCGCCGTGATCGACGAGCACGCCAATCTCCTCCACGAGTACTACGCCACCAACGCGGGCAATCCCTTGGGCCGCGTCCGCGAGGGTCTCGAGCAATTCTACCGGGAGGCGAGCGAGCGAGGGTGCACCGTCCGCGTTCTCTCCTCGGCGGCCACCGGCTACGGGGAAGAACTCGTCCGCTCGTCCCTCGACCTGGACCACGGCCTCGTCGAAACGATGGCGCATCTCCTCGCCGCCCGGCACGTCGATCCCGACGTCACCTTCGTGCTGGACGTCGGGGGACAGGACATGAAAGCGATCTTCGCGGGAGCGGGAGGAATCTCCGATATCGAGCTAAACGAGGCATGCTCGTCGGGATGCGGATCGTTCCTCCAGTACTTCGCCGCCGCGATCAACCTGTCCCTCCCGGAATTCACGCGTGCCGCCTGCCTTGCCCGTCATCCTGCCGACCTCGGGTCGCGGTGCACCGTCTTCATGAACTCCAGGGTCAAGCAAGCCTCCCGCGAAAACGCCGCCCCGGCAGACATTGCCGCCGGGTTAGCCTACTCCGTCGTGAAGAACTGCCTCTTCAAGGTACTGAAAGCAGAAAAACTCGAACGCCTCGGCGAGCACATCGTCGTGCAAGGAGGCACCTTCTGCAACGACGCCGTCTACCGTGCCCTCGAGCTTCTCTCCGGCAAACGGGTCAGCTCCACCGACCGGCCCGGGCTAATGGGGGCATTCGGGGCGGCACTCCACGCCCGCGCGGAACACGCGGCACGACCGCGACCGCCACGGCACGACGGCGCCCTTCCCCTGCCGCCCCCCGGCCTCCCCCGCGCCCTCTCCACCCGGTGCGAGGGATGCGGCAACCGCTGCGCCGTCCTCCGCTACACCTTCCCCAACGGGAACACCTGCCACGCGGGAAACAAGTGCGAGAAAATCTTCCACGACAAGAAAAGAAAACCAACACCCGGCTATAACGCCTTCGACTTCAAGAACGAACTACTCTTCAACCGTCCCCGCCTCCCCGGCGCCCGCCTCACCCTCGGCATCCCGCGTGCCCTGAACATGTACGAGCACTACCCGTTCTGGCACGCGCTCTTCACCGCCTGCGGCATCGACGTGCTACTATCCCCCCCTTCCACCCCCGAACTCTACCGCGCCGGCATCAACAGCGTCATGTCCGACAACATCTGCTTCCCCGCCAAGCTCGCGCACGGTCACCTCCTGGCGCTCCTCGACGCCGGCGTCCACCGCGTCTTCTACCCCATCGTCATCAAGGAAGAGAGAGACCTCCCGCGCGCCTCCAACTCATACAACTGCCCCGTCGTCAGCGGCTACCCCGACGTGCTCAGGAGCGCCATCGACCCCGCCATTCCCCTCGACAAACCCGTCATCACGTTCCACGACCCGCGTGCCCTCGAACAAGGATGCGTCAACTACCTGCGATCGCTCGGCGTGTCGGCACGGATCGCCGCGACCGCCCTCCGCGCCGCGCGAGAAGAACAATCCCGCGTCACGGGACTCCTCCGCCAAACACAACGCGACATCCTCGACCGGGCCGCGCGCGACGGCGAGACGCTCTTCGTCGTCGCCGGGAGACCCTACCACGCCGACCCGCTCGTCCACCAGAAAGTAGCGCGAATCATCTCCGACCTCGGCGTGCACGCCCTGACCGAGGACGTCTTCCGCGGGGAAGAACGCGACGGGATCGATCGCCTCGAGATCGTCACCCAGTGGGCGTACCCCAACCGCGCCGTGCAAGCCGCGTTAGCCGTGGCCTCCCTCCCCGCCAACATACAACTCGTCCAGCTCAACTCCTTCGGCTGCGGCCCCGATGCCTTCTTCATCAACGAGACCGGGGAAATACTGCAACGGGCCGGGAAAACACACACCGTCATCCGGATCGACGAGATCGCCGCCCCCGGCCCACTTCGCCTCCGCCTCCGCTCCCTCGTCGCCTCCGCCGGCGGCTTCACCCCGCGTCCTGCCGCCCGCGCGAGCGGCTACCGGCGGGAAGACCGCGGCAAAAAAATACTCGTCCCCTGGTTCTCCGACTTCCTCTCCCCGTTCATCCCCGCGATCGGGGCCATCGCCGGGCACGACATCGAGAACCTCCCGCCACCCTCGCCCGCCTCCGCCGCCACGGGAGCGCGATACACCTGCAACGAGGCCTGTTACCCCCTGACGCTCGTCGCGGGAGACATCATCCGGGCGCTACAATCCGGGAAACACGACCTCGCGAACACCGTCGTCGCCATCACGCAAACCGGCGGGCAATGCCGCGCCACCAACTACCTCTCGCAACTCAAATCCGCCCTCCGCGCGGCCGGTTTCGCCGGGCTACCCGTCGTCGTGATCGCCGCCGGGGAGGTCTACCAGAACGAACAAAAAGCCTTCACCTTCCCCCTCGCGCGGGTACTCCTTGCCGTCACGCGCGTCCTCCCCTACGCCGACGCCCTGCGACAAGCGCGGGACACCCTCGTCACCCGCGAAATCCTCCCCGGCGAGAGCCAGCGCGTCTTCGACAAGTATATCGCGCGAGGCGTCGAACTCACGCGACGAAATGACGCCAGGGGACTCCCCGCCTGTCTCGCCAGGGCCATCGCCGACTTCAACGCCATCGCGACGCGAACGGGCGAGCCACCGGTGGTGGGGCTCGTCGGGGAAATCTACGCGAAGTACAACGAACACGGCCAGGCATACATCGCGAAATGGCTACAAGCGCGCGGCGTGGAAGTCGTCACCTCGCCGGCGCTCGACTTCCTCGAACAATACTTCGTCAACCGGCGGGTAAACGCGCGCGACGGGCTGGCGCGAACGGGACCCGCGCGACGGCTCGCGGACTCCCTCTTCCACGCCCGCGTCGAGGCGAGCCGGCGGGAAATCGACGACGTCGCGCGCGCGTTCCGCTACCACCGCCCGCGCGTGCCCATCGAGGAAAAAGCACGATACGCGGCGGAAATACTCGACCTCGCCGAACAATTCGGCGAGGGATGGCTGATCGCGGCCGAGATCGCCTGCCTCTACCGCGCGGGAATACACCGCGTGATATGCGTCCAACCGTTCGGGTGCATCGCCAACCACGTCGTGGCGAAAGGCATCGAGAACAGGATGAAAAAGCTATACCCCGGCCTGACCGTGCTCTTCCTCGACGTGGACGCCGGGACAACCGAGGTAAACCTGCACAACCGCCTCTACTTCCTCGTGGAAGAAGCGCGAAAGCAACCCGTCTCCACGTGATCGCGCGTGATCGACGTGATCGACGTGATACTCTCCCGCCCAGGTGAAACCGTTCCAGGCATTTCCGCTGACCTCGAATAACCGGTACCAGACGCCGTGCGGTTGCCTGCCGACATTGCCCTGTCCACGCTGGACATTGCCCTGTCCACGCTGGACATTGCTCTGTCCACGGTGGACATTGCTCTGTCCACGGTGGACATTGCTCTGTCCACGGTGGACATTGCTCTGTCCACGCTGGACATTGCTCTGTCCACCGTG
>JAIRKS010000021.1 GCA_031259905.1 Odoribacteraceae bacterium | reverse complement strand
AGGCCGTCGAGGAGGCCGCCGCGCGGGTAGTCGCCACGCGAGAGGCCGTCGAGGAGGCTGCCGGGAAGAAGGCCGTCGCGCGGGCAACCGTCAAGGAGGTTATCGCGCGGGTGATCTCCGCGAGAGGCCGTCAACGAGAAGAATCACGCGGACGGGACGAACCGGGCAACAATAACGAGACAAAAAGAGTAAGAAGAAAATGGCTGGTACGCGGCAAGCAACCGGCAGGTACCTGAAACACGCGGGCACGCGGCGAGAAACAAGCAATAACCGACGAGGCAGGGAATCACTACCCGGCAGAACAAGCAGTAACCGACGAGGCAGGGAATCACTACCCGGCAGAACAAGCAGCAACAGACGAGGCAGGGCGTGGCGACACCCCCCTGCCTCCCCGCGGCTCGTCAGCACGGGCGAGCATTCACTGGCCGAACGTGACGGGAGAAAGCGACGGGAAGCACTACCCGGCAGAACAAGCAGTGACAGACAAGAGAAGGACGCGGCGTCTCCCCCCTGCCCCCCTGCACCACACCGGTCCGTCAGCCCGGGCAGGCACCAAACCGACCGAACATGACGGGAGGGAGCAACGGGAATCGCTACCCGGCAGGACACGGCAGCAACAAACAAGGCAGGGGAGCGATGTCGCCCCCCTGCCCGGTACACCGTCGCCGCGGGTTTATCGCGCCGGCGGGATGTTCAGAAGCCCGTCACGGGAAGTTCAGGAACTCGTCGCGGGATGCTCAGAAGCTCGTCGTGGAAGTGAGCGAGCGGTAGAAGACGTTACGCGGGTTGCCCTCCCCGGAGGAGACCAGGAGGGGTTCCGCCGCGACTAACGGCGACGAGGGTTGGAAATCGTACACGCGCAACGTCCAGCGCCCCCCGCCGGAGGTCAGCACGGCGAGGTTCGTGTAGGTCGCGCCGCTGATGTACCGCACGACCGTCTGCGCGTACACGACGCTCTCCCCCGCGGGCAGCGTGAGCACGTTCTCCTCGATACCGTTGACGAGATGATAGTACCACAACTCGTTGTCCCCGCGCGAGAAGTAGAGCACGTCCATGCTCCCGTGCGTGCCGTACAGCGTCGCGTCGTGCAACCTGCTCCCGGCGGGCACCGTCACGCTGGTCGCGAAGGGATTCATGATGATCGGCGAGGTGGGATTCTCCCACAGCCCGCCCGCGAGGAGACCGCTGATCGTGAAGCCCTGCAGCTCGTCCGTCCCCCGCTTCTTCATGAGGGCGACGCCGCCGGCCATCATCGTCGCTTTCTCCTTCATGAACACCATGTCGAAGTTCATGTTGGTCGTGGGGACGGTTCCCCCTATCGCTTGCACGGCAGAGTAAGCCTTTTTCCAACTGTTTAGCTGCTTGAGCGAGCGGGTGTCCGGGTCGAAGACGAGAAAACCGCCGACCACCGAGCGGCACATGTTGACGGGATCTATACGCGAGCCGGGGGTGACGATGCCCCACTTCCCGATGTTCGCGGCCGAGGCGCGCGTGTCGAGGCAGTACGAGACGCTGTCGTTCGTGATCACTTTCGCCTCGGCGGTGCAGATGACGTCCGCGGGGGCCACCTTGTCGGGCAACAGCATGAACAGGTTCTCGATCTTGTTCATCAACGCCATGCTCTCGAGGTCGTAGAGCTGGACGGTCGATCGCGTGGCGACGTAGATGCAGTCGTGATCCTTGAAGGTGGAATCGCGCCCGTCGTCGAGCGGGACGATGACGGTAATGTTCTTCGCGTTGGCCGACGTGACGGCTTCTCCCGGCACGCCCTCGCCGTTAGCGGCCGAGAGGATGTTGGCGGCGAGCTTCCCGTCGGGGAAGATAAAGTCGAGGTCTGTGACGTTGTTCTGATCCTTCGTGACGTACCATCCCTCGGCGAACGGCGTGGTGACCTTGAGCGTGGTGTAGTAGTACCTGTACAGGCCGCTCTCGCGGTTGGTGATCTGGAAGGTGACGCGGTAGTTCAGCGCCGGGAGGAGCGTGACGGGGAAGACTAACTCGCGGGAGTGCCCGATGGTATCACGTTGCATGGTGGTGGAGTAGACGTACCAGAGGTAGTCGTTCTCCTCGCCGGCTCCCTCGGCGACGAGTGGCGTGACACGTAGCGTGTCCATCATGTGCAGCGTGTACTCGGCGTCGATGCCGGTGACGGTGGGCGGGAGGAGTGTCCCGGGATCGACGTACGTGTAGTTCCCGTTGTCGGGGACGCAGGCCCACGGGAAGAGGAGTAGCGCGGTAAAGTAAATCGCTTGTTTCATCGTGTATCTTTTTTCATGTTAAATGACGGGGAAGGTGACCTCCTGCCCGTTGTCCTCCTTGAGGACGGGGTTGGCGGCGTTGTAGGCGGCGAGCTTTTCACGGGCTTGCGCGTTGTAGAACTTGCGGACGTCCTGCGGGTAGGTGGAGACGTCGGCGTCGAAGTCGGTGAACCCGACGTGCGTGTGGACGAACCAGTGCTTCTGCTTGCCGTACTCGCCGAAGACGAGCGCCCAACCGAGCGCGTTGCCGGGCTGCCAGTTGGTGGAGGGGAGAAACTGGTCGGAGAACTTGAACTGGAAGGTGGACTGTTTCTCGATCCCTACCTTGAACTCGTCGTTCTCGACGATTCGCAGGCGGAGGGTGACGATCTCCCGCTCGAGGCTCTCGTCGCGCAACAGGATGACGGGCAGGCGGCAGGCGACGGCGTTGGCCGGCACTTGCATCAGTGGCTTCACCGCGGGGTCATCGAAGGGGACGTAGTGTCGTTCCGGCACGGCGGCCAGCGGGTCGCTGGCGTCCGTCTGCTCGATGGTGACCGCCCGCGGGCGATCGACGGGATGTCCCATGACGCGGGTGTCGATGTAGAGTGTATCCCGTTCCTTCCCGCTGGAGAGGAAGGAGTAGAAGAGGCTATCGCGCTGGAAGACGTGCATCGTCTCGTAGGTGCCGCGGTAGAAGTACAGGGCGGCGTCCCCGGAATAGTCCTGGATCTCCTCCTCGCTGCACGACGCGCAGGCAAGCGCGGCGATGCACGGGAGGACGCGTGTAAAGTATGTCTTCATGGTTACTCGTTGTTTTAGATGTTACTCGAAATTCGTTTGTTGCTCCGGCCTCGGCAGGCGGTAGACGACGTTCTCCACGAGCGTCGGCCACGTGATCGGGCGCGTGTCGTGGCGCTTGTAGAAGTAGAACATCTGTCCCTCGCCGTAGAATTCTTTCCTGTATTCCTTCTCGAGGCGCGAGTGTACGTCGCTCTCGCTGGCGAGGCTGTTGTCGATGCTGCTGCTCATCACGCGGGCGACGCGGAAATCCACCAGACGCTCGTTGGCCTCGGCGAGCGGGCCACATTCCATGACGATGAAGTACATCTCGGCGAGGCGGATCAACGGCATGACGGTGGCGGAGACCTTCGTGGTCGGGTCGTAGAACTTCTTGAAGACGGCCTGCCGGCGGGGGGATTGCAACTCCTCCCAGTAGCGGTTCGTCTTGCAGCGGATATCGTCCGAGTGGAAGCTCTTCTCGTATGCCGTGTTGATCGCCTCAAGCTCCTGCTTGCAGTTGCCGACGAAGAAGAACGGCTCCATGATCCCGCTGAAGTGGGGGTTATGCAAGGCAAAGACGTGCTCCACGGACATGAGGAGATCCGCGTCCACGCTGACCGTGCCGCCGACGGTCTCCTCGGTAGCCAGCTGGAAGACGCGGCTACCGGTGGAGGATACCACCGCCTCGATGACCTCCCGCGCGTATCGCGCCGCGAGATCCTGGCGGTCGATCCACTGGTAATACCTCGCCTTCGTGGCCTTCACGGCGAGGAGATTGAAGCGGTTCTGCCGGTAATAGTGATACTCGTCGGCAGGCCCTCCCGACCCGTTATTCAGGACGGCGCGGGAATAGCGCGTGATCGGGTCATCCTGCAACAGCGTCTCCGCCTCGTCGAGGTCGGCGATGATCTTTTGCAGCACCGTCCCGAGGGGGAGCGACAGGAGTTCCTCCCCACCGCGCGCGACCTCCTCGACGTACGGGATGGCGAGCGCCGCGGCGTCCGCGCCCAGCGGCACCGGCCCCCAGAGGCGCAACACGTCGAAGTGCAGGAAGGCGCGTAGCCCCTTCGCCTCGCCCTTGATCAGCGCGTAGTTCCCGCTCGTGAAGACCTCCTGTTTCTCGTCGATCGCGGCGAGGAGGCTATTCAACCCCGCGATCGCGTTATAATACGCGTGCCAGCTGTTCGCGATCTGGAGCTTGGCGGCGGTCGTCTCGAAATCGTAGTCGTGGATATTCGCCTCGAGACCGGTGGAACTGTACACGTCCCAGTTCCGCGCGAGCAACTCCGGCACTTGTATCGTCAGCGCCTTCCCGTAGAGATCCGCCGCGGCCATCGCGACATACGCGCCGGTCAGCACGCCCTGGAAGCCCTCCTCGTTCTCGTACATGTCCGTCTCCTTGACCTCGCCGAGCGGCGAGACATCCAACCAGTCGCCGCAAGCGGTCATCGCCGACGCGGCGCAAAGGAGTATAAATAACTTTTTCATACCTGATAAGTTTAATCGTGTAACATTAAAAAAGAGCCGACAGCGAGAAGGAAAAGCGGCGGGCAAACGGGTAAGATGTACCCCGCTCGCGACGGATCGTCGAGAGACGGAAGACGTCCTCCGTGTACGCGGCCAGCGTCAGGCGCTCCACGCCCGTGACGCGCGACAGCTTGTCGCTGTTCCAGTCCCACGAGAGGTTGATCGACCGGCAGTCGAGCATGTTCTCCCTCATCACGAAGCGTGAGGACGCGCCCGTCGCGAGCTGGTAGTATGCCAGCCCCTTGAACTTCACGCGATCGCCGGGGTTCTTCCAGCGGTCACTGAACGCGCGCCGGTCGGCGTTCTGCAGCGGGTTGACGTTCTCCACCTTGTCCACCAGCGTCTGGTTATAGACATCGGCCCCGACACGGTAGCCGAACACCATGCTACAGGAGAAGTTCCCGTAGCGGAACATCGTGTTCAACGTTCCCCACGCCTTCGGGTCGGCCACGCCACACGGCACCTTGTCCGCCGCGCTCCACTCGTTCCCGAGGACCTTCGTCCCGTCGCGCTTGACGAGCACCTCGGCGCCGCTGCTCGGGTCGATGCCCAGCGAGCGCACCGCGTAGATCGTGTTCAACGACTCGCCTTCCCTCACCAGGAAGCTCGGCGACAGGTAATCCTCGCTGGCCATCTCCTTGTTCAACTCCTCGAGCGCGTCGGAGATCTTCAACACGGTATTCTTGTTATGTATCATCGACCCACCGATCGACCACGTGATCTGCCTCTTCCTGTCCATCACCGGGTAGACCGTGAACGACAGCTCCACGCCGCGGTTACGTACCTTCCCGATGTTGTCCTTGTAAGTATAGAAGCCGCTCGCCAGCGGGGTATTCACGTCTGCCAGCAGGTCGTACGTGTCCTTGTTATAGAAATCGGCGTGCAGGCGGATTCTCCTGTTAAAGAACTCGGCGTCCACGCCCGCGTTCAACTGCCCGGTAGTTTCCCACTTCAGCTCCTCGTTGCCGAGGGCCATCATGTAGTAACCGTTCCAGTTCCTGTAATTCCTGTCATGATAAAAGAACGTCGTCATCGCCTGGTACGGCTTGAACTTCTGCGAGCCGCTCACCCCGTACGAGAGGCGCGCGCGCAGGCTATTCACCCAGCTGTCCGTCAGGAAGCGCTCGCGGTGCGCGTTCCACCCCACGCCCGCCGACCAGAACGGGGCAAAACGTTGCAACGCGCCGAAGCGCGAGGAGGCGTCTATCTTCACGGACGCGTCCGCGAAGTAGCGATTGTCGTACGTGTAGCTCGCGTTCAACAACCCGCCCAGCGCCCGCGTGACGGACTCGCTGCTCGACGGTTTCCCGTCCTTCGCGTAGCCGTTCGCCACGCCGAAGAGGTGCATGTTCGCGGCGGTATATCCCTCCGCCCGCGTGAGGTGGCTCTCGTCGCGGCTCTCCGACACCCGGTAGTTGAGATCCGCGTGGATCACGTGCACCTCCCGCGCCACCGTGCTATAATTCAGCGTCACGTCCGCCTCGTAGCGGAACAGGTAACTCGTCTGGTAATCGTAGGTGCCTCTCCGGGAATAGTTCTCGCCCTCGTACTCCGCCGTCTCGAAGCGACTGTTTTTCGCGGGCACGTACACGTCCGACCGTCCCGACTGGCGCGTGAACGAGACGCGTCCCCGCGTCAGCAGCGCCGGCGACAGCCGCCATTCCACGGCGAAGTTGTTCCTCACCTGATCGTAACTGCCGTCGTTCCGCGACGGGAGCGACGCGTCGTGCAGCGGGTTGCCCACGAAGACCCGGAACGGCACGTAACGGTCGTCGAGCGTCTTTTTCAGCTTACCCTCCTCGTCGCGCGGGGCGTAATAGGGATTCAGCAAGGTGTATTGCGAGAAGCTGCCGTACGGCGAGTTGCCCGACTGGTTGTACGTCACGACAAGCTCGTTCTGGAAGGTCAGCGACTTCCTGTCGTACCTCAGGAACATGCCCCCCGACAGCGTCGAGCGGCGCGATCCCTTCATCGTCCCGGCGATGTCGTGATACCCCAGGTTCACGGCGTAACGGAATTCCTCGCTCCCGCCGTCCAGCCGCGCGCTATGCCGGTGGCCGATTCCCACGCGCACGGGATACTTCAGCCAGTCCGTGTTCACGCCTCGCTTCACTTCCAGCAGGCGTTCGAGGTAAAGCTCCTTGTATTCTTGATTCTTGGCGGGGTTACCTCCCTGCTCGTAAATGCCGGAGAGGCGTTCAAATTCCAGCTTCTCCGTCGCGTTCATGAGGTCATACGACGTCAAGTCGGGCGCCTCCACGTTCATGTCCCCCTTGTACGACAGGCGCAATTGCCCTTTCGCCGGCCGTCGCGTCGTGATCACCACCACGCCGTTCGCCCCGCGCGACCCGTAGAGTGCCGTCGAGCTGGCGTCTTTCAACAGCGTGACCGACTCCGCCAGCGACGGGTCCATGTCCAGCACCTGCCGCAACTCGACCTCGAAGCCGTCCACGATAAACAGCGGCAGGTTCGCCACCGACGCGTCCTGGCTATCCTCCTGCAATTCCCTCATCCCCACCGAGAGGCTCGTGCTCCCGCGCACCTGTATATCCGGCAGGCGGTTGGGATCGGAGCCGTACACGTTATTTTCCAGCACGTGAAACGAGGGATCGACGTTCGCGATTTGTGCCAGCAAGTTGGTATTACTTGCCCGGCGCAGTTCTTCCGACGTGATCGTGGTCACGGCCCCCGTGTAACTCTCCCGCGCCCGGGCGAAGATACCCGTGACGACCACCTCCCCCATCTCCACTACCCGTTCCTTCATCACCACGTTCACCGGTTCCTCCCCGCGCGTCGTGATCTCCACCGGCTCCATCCCGATACACGAGATCAACAGCACCACGCGCTCCTCACCGCTCACCTCCACCTGGAAACTACCGTCGGCCAGCGACGACGCGCCCGCCGAACTATCCTTCACGCGTACCGTGGCGCCCGGCACGGGGGCTCCCTTCTCGTCCCGGATCACCCCGCGGATCACCCGCCGGGCCACCTGTTCCCCTTTCCTGGTGATCAGGATCGTCCGCTCCTCGATCAGGTAACGCAACGACGTGCCCTGCAGGGCAGCGTCAAGCGCCTCCTCCACTTCCACCTCCTTCACCTCCACGTTCACGCCCGTCACCGGCTTCACGTCTTGTATATTGTACAAGATGTAATACCCCGACGCGCGTTGGATCTCCTTCAGCACTTGCTCCAGCGAGGCGCGTTTCATGTTCAAGCTCATCCGTTGTTGCGAAAATCCCGGCGTCGCGATCACGATCGCCGGCAGTAACGTCATGCAAGCGAGCAGTCTCGTTACCATTAAAAGTTTCCACTTTCCCCTGTCGCGGCAGGGGCCTTGTTCGACATCATTTTTCATATCTTTGTTCTGTTTATGTGTTTAACCCGGCAACCGGGTTCTACTCGTACCCCCGGGAGGCGTGACAGCGTCTCCCGGTTCTTTATCACTTTAAAATAATCTTCCGTCCGTCGACCACGTACTCCACGTCGTACACCTTCTTCACCCGCTCGAGGAACACCGAGATCGTCGCGTACTTCGGCAACACGCCGTAGAACGACGCCGAACGCGCCGACGGCGAGAGGATCTCGATCTCCACGTCGTACCAGCGGGCCAGCTTACGGGTGATCACTTCCAGCGACTCGTCGTCGAAGATAAACAACCGCTCCTTCCAGCTCGCGTGCACCGACGCGTTCACCGCGCGCGTCGTGATTCCCCCGCTCGCCACGTCCACGCGGGCCTGCTCGCCGGGAGACAACACCACCGCCTCTCCCCCGCGGCTCACCCGCGCCTTCCCGCTCACCAGCGTCGCCTCCACGACCGCCTCGTCCGCGTACCCCATCACGTTAAACGACGTCCCGAGCGCCTCCACGACCGTCCCGCGGACGTGCACCAAGAAAGAAGCCTCCCCGCGGGCAACGTCAAAGTAAGCCTCCCCGTCGAGGTACACTTCCCGCGACGGGCCGCGGAACGCGACCGGGTAACGCAAGCGACTCTCCGCGTTCAGCCACACCCGCGTGCCGTCCGACAACACCAGGCCGTACTCCCCCCCGCGGGCCGTCAGCAGCACGTTGTACCCCGTGTCGACCGCCGGCACGATCGCCGGCGGGTAAGCCAAACAACCGGGATCTTCCCGCCCGACCGTCTCGCCCGGCTCTCCCGCGACGAGATTCACGTGCCGACCGTCCGCCAGTTCCAGCACCACCCGCCCGTTTCCCGGGATCGCGTCGAGCAGCGACGACACCTCCCGCGGCGCCTCGTCCCGCCCCAGGTACACCCACGCGGCGGCGACCAGCAACGGCAGGAAAACCACCGAGGCCACCCGCGCGACGCGACGCGTCATCTTCCGCCGGGAGATCTCCCGCCGCACGCGTCTTTTCAACTCGTCCAGCGAGCACGACTCGTACTCTCCCAGCCGCTCCAGCAACCGCTCCCGCTCCATCAAGCGCGCGTGCAACGCCCTGTTTTCCTCGCTCCCGGCGAGCCATTCCTCCAGCATCGCCTCCTCCACGGGGGAAATATCCCCCCGCGCGCGGGCTGCAATCCACGAGGCTATCCTCACATCTCTATCTGTATTCATATCGCGTGATCTTTTTTCTCCACCATAAACGATCATCCCACCGGAAAGAATGACACGAGCACGAAAAAAAAAATTCAGGACGGGCTATCGACAACTTGCAATATTCCCTCTCGCGCGTGGGAGAGGGTGTCGCCAACTTCCAGTAGCCCCTCTCGCGCGTAGGAGGGGATGTCGACGCTTGGCGACAAGCCGTTCCACGCCGGGACGGGCTATCGCCAGCCCGCAGCACCCCCTCCTGCGCGTAGGACAAGCTATCGCCAACTTACAGTACCCTGTCCCGTGCATGGGACGAAATGTCGCCAACTTGTAATAACTCCTCCTGTACATGGGAGCGGCTGTCGCCGCTTGGCGACAGCCCATCTCGCACGTAGGATGAACTGTTACTAACTTGCAGCACCACCTCCCGCACATGGGACGGAATGTTACCAACTTGCAACATCCTCTCCCGCACCGGGAGGGCTTTGTCACCAACCTGCAGTACCCTCTCCCGCACGTAGGACGAGCTATTGCCAACTTAGAGCATCCCCTCTTGCGCGTGGGACGGAATGTTACCAACTTGCAGCAGCCCCTTCCGTATATGGGAGGGGATGTCGCCGCCTGGCGACAGCCCCTTCCACACATAAGACGAGCTGCCGCCAACTTACAGCACCACCTCCCGCGCATGGGATGGGCTGTCGTCGCCTGGCGACAGCCCATCCCGCACGTAAGACGAGCTGCTGCAACTTATAGCACCACCTCCCGCGCATGGGATGGGCTGTCGTCGCCTGGAGACAGCCCATCCCGTACGTAAG
>JAIRKS010000146.1 GCA_031259905.1 Odoribacteraceae bacterium | reverse complement strand
CAGGAGAGCCGCGGGTACGATGAAATCGGCCTTGATTCCCGGCACTGGCTCCTGGCCGAAAGCGGGGACTACATGTACCACTACAAGGAAAACGGGAAATGGCACGTCAACATCAACGGGAAAATCCACGACAAGGCATACGACGCCTCGCTGGATGATAACGACGGCAGCTTCTCCTACCTCTTCGCGCGCGACGACGGGCAACTGTACGAGAACACGAACGGGACAGTACGCGAGACCGGCCGCCTGGAAAGAATGACGCGCGGCGTCTTCGACAGCGACAAGTACTACGGCAGCAACCTCGATATCCTCTCCGACGACCGGAAACATTCCCTGTACTCCTCTCTCGAATACCCGTACGTCGCCGTCGACGGCAAGCGATACGGCGCAGCCCCCGCCCTGTTCGCGTGGTACGACCGCGAGCACGACACCTTCTCGTGGAACGCCATCGAGGGACGCGAGCTGGTCTGCTACACGCTACGACTGAAATAATCTTTTTACACGCGAAAACCGGGCAACATGAAAACACGTTTGCCCGGCATGAACTTCTCTGTTTGGATTTCTAATGACCTTCACGACGCGCGCCAGACCAGCGCGGAGGCCCCGATGATGGCCCCGCCGTGGAGGGAGGAGCGTTGGACGGTGACTTTTCCCTTGTAGAGGAAGAGGAGATTTTCGTTCATCGACCGGCTGACGGCGTCGTGAAACCACGTGCCGGCCCTGGCAGCCCCTCCTTGCAGGAAGATCGCCTCGGGATGAATGATTGCCGCGAGATTCGCGAGCGCCAGCCCCAGCACCTCGCCGGCGCGCTGGAAGGTTTTCAAGGCAATGGAGTCTCCTTGCGCGGCCGCCTCGTTGATTGACTTGGAGCCGAGGGCCTGGAGAGGGAGGTCTCTTAGCGAGCTATCTTCTATTTCCGTGGCCAGTAACTCGAGGGCCGTTCTCTTGATCCCGGTAGCCGACACGTAGGTTTCCAGGCATCCGCGTCGTCCGCACTGGCAGGCCCTCCCGCCGGGCGTCACGATCACGTGTCCCAGTTCCCCGGCGAACCCGTCGTGGCCGTACACGATCTCCCCGTTGAGGACGATGCCGCATCCCAGGCCCGTGCCTAGCGTGACCACCGCGAAGTTTTTCATGTTCCTGGCCGCGCCGTAAGTCATCTCGCCGAGGACCGCCGCCTTGGCGTCGTTCGTCACGAAGACGGGCAGGTGAAAGCGGGCCTCGAAGAGGGAGGCGATCGGCACGACGCCCTTCCACGGGAGGTTGCTCGCGTGGACGGTGCCGCGGTCGGGATTGCCTGCCGGCACGCCGATGCCGATCCCCGCGATCGTCGTCCCCGACGCCGCGACCAGTTCTCCCGCGATCACGTGCAGGCGCTCGACAAAGTCTTCCACGCGAGGATAATCCCACGTCTTGATGGCCTCTCTCGCGAGGCATTCTCCCCGCGCGTTGATCAACCCGATGACCGTGTTGGTTCCCCCGATATCTATACCGGCAGCTACTTGTTCTTGCATGATTTTTCTCTTGTTTGGTTACGGGGCGAAAAATAGCGAAAAAAAACAAGAGACCGGGGAGCCGGTCTCTTAAAACTAATTACTAACCTAAACATACAAACTTATGAAAAAAAAACTGTGTCTCTCGATTTCTATAACGCGAAGGTAAGGCGTGGCACGAGCCCCCCGCGTTAATGCTTGGTTAATCTTTTCCATACGCGAGATTAAAGTACAACGTCAGTCGTGCAGGTAGAAATCGCGGGTCAATTCCCGGTAGCTCTCGTGGTAATGATGCCGGTCGATCTCGATAATTAGCGTTTCTCTCTCGACCGTTGTTTCCTCCCGCGCGAGGAGCAGGAGGGCGCGCTTGGGGTTCTTCCCGGGGTTGGGCAACACGAGGGCGATCTTGTTGACGTGCCACCGGCTGGCGGCGGCATGTCGCGTGAATCGTTCCGCCTCTGCCACGGGGAGGATCACTTGCAGCGTTCCTCCTTCCGTGATCATTCTCCCGGCGGCGACCAGCAGCTCCTCGTGCGTGAGGGTCTCGCAGTGCCGGGCGATATTTTTCCCTGGCCTCGGGCTGGGCGTGGAGCGGGTAAAGAAGGGGGGATTACACAGGATGACGTCGTACGGGCACGGCGGCTGGAATTGCTGGACGGCGCCCTCGAAGATCGAGACGCGGTCGCGCCAGGGGCTGCCGGCCACGTTTTCCACGGCTTGCTCGCGGGCGTTCCTGTCGATCTCCACGGCGTGGACGATGGCCTCCGGGGTGCGCTGGGCGGCCATCAGGGCGATTAGCCCGCTACCGCACCCGACGTCGAGGATCGTCCTTGCTCCCTCGAGGCATGCCCACGCGCCGAGCAACACGCCATCCGTCCCCACCTTCATCGCGCAGCGTTCCTGGTGGATGGTGAATTGCTTGAACTTGAAAAACGAGTTGGACATGGCGGGCGGGCGGGCGTCGCGCGGGTCAACGGGAGGTTATTCTCCTGTTTGTTCTTCTCCCGCGTCGGTTGTCTCCTTGTCGAGGGGGAGCATGTTTTTTTCCAGCAGGATGTTGTACCATTGCAACACCTTCTTCATGTCGGAGACGTAGACTTTCTCGCTATCGTACCCGGGCACGATTTTCTCTATGTAGTTGATGATGGTTGACTCTCGTTCCTTGTGCGAGATGGCGGCCCCGCCGTTTTCCTGCCCGGAGATACGCTTGAAAACCTCTTGCAACGGCACGGACTCTGGCTCGGCGTACAGGGAGATATCCGCCAGGGAGATGTTTTTAGCGGTGTCGTGCACGAGGGAGCGTCGCCCGTCTTGCAGCGACTCGACGATGATTGCGCGCCCCGTCTGTCCGATCTTCTTGTACAGGCCCGGCTTCCCGGAAATGGATAAGATGTCTTTTAACATGCTTCATGATTTTAGTTTCCGGGGGCAAAAGTAGCAAAAAACGGGAAGGCGCGAAATCGCCGGGGCTTTTTCGCCCGGGCGGCGGCCGATCGCGATCGGGTTTCCGGGAGCGGCGCGTGGCCGCGGGTCGTCAGGCGATGATGCCACCGCCGACGAGATCCTCGCCGTCGTAGATGACGGCGCTTTGCCCGGGGGCGATGGCGTGGACGGGGCGATGGAAGTGGACGCGGATATTGTCACCGTCGGGCTGGAGGGTGGCGGGGGTACCGGGATCGCGGTACCTTATCTTGACGATGGCTTGTTGCCCCGGGGTGATGGCGGTTTGTTTCACGAGATTCACGCCGGTGACGAGTAGTCGCGTTGCTTGCAGCTGCTCGCGCGGGCCGAGGGTTACCTGGTTCGTGGCGGGGTTGATGGCGGTGACGAAGACGGGATGACCGAGGGCGACGCCGAGATGATGTCGCTGGCCGATGGTGTAGCGCGGGTATCCCTGGTGCGTGCCGATGACGTTCCCCTGGTTATCGATGAACGGCCCGGGCGGGTAACGTCGGGCGAAGTCGGGGATTTGCCCGTCGAGGAAGTCGCGGTAATTGTTCCCCGGTATGAAGCATGTCTCCTGGCTCTCTTTTTTCGCGGCGAGGTGATGCAGGCCGTGTTCGGCGGCGATGGCGCGGACGTCCGTCTTGGTGAGATGCCCAAGCGGGAAGAGCGTGCGGGCGATGTTTTGCCGGGTGAGTGGCCAGAGGAAATAGGTCTGGTCCTTGGTAGTGTCAACGCCGGCGCGGAGGTAATAATTATTGCCGGAGCGCGCGACGCGGGCGTAGTGCCCGGTGGCGATGTATTGGCAGTCGAGTTCGTCGGCAAGCTCGATAAGTTTTCCCCACTTGACGAGGGCGTTGCAGCGGACGCAGGGATTCGGGGTTCGCCCGTCGAGGTACTCGCTGATGAAGTCACGGATGACGGTATCGCGGAAATACGGGCGGAGGTCGAGCACGCGATGAGGGAAGCCGAGCTGCTCGGCGACGCGGCGGGCGTCGAAGATGGCGTTGACGTTACAGCACCCGCTTTGCTTCTCCATGCACCCGCCGGTGATCTGGTCGTGCACGCGGTAGGTGACCCCCTCGACGCGGTATCCTTGTTTCTGGAGCAACACGGCAGCGACGGAGCTATCGACGCCGCCGCTCATGGCGAGGAGGACGCGTGGAGGGGCGGGCGGCGGTGGCATGTAACGGGTTTGACTGTGATAATCGTCGCGGGGGCACGTGTCGTCGGGTTCGACGAGCGGGCGGTCGTGATTAATGGTAAAGTGGAGGTACTTTATTGTCATCCCGCGGGCGATCCATTGTCGCTCGTAGAAAGTAGCGAGGGGCGCGGGGAGGGAGGCTCCGGCGTGGAGGTCGTCGGATTGCTCGATGATGGCAAGATCATTGGCGGCGACGAGGGCGCGGGTATAATTGTAGAGATAATTACTGTCCGTCTTGAGATGGATGGAAGCGCCGGGGCGCGACACTTGGCGGTAAAGGTGGAGAAAACGCGTGGAGGTAAGTCGTTTTCTCGCCTTCGCCATTTGCGGGTCGGGGAAAGTGATCCACGTCTCGTCGATCTCCCCCGGCGCGAAGAGGCAGTCGATACTCTCGACGCGGGCGCGGATAAAGGCGGCATTCTTGATATTCCTGGTGATGGCGACGGTAGCACCGCTCCAGAGTCGCGCGCCCTTGATGTCTATGCCGATGTAGTTGCGGTTGGGGTTTCGCGCGGCCAGCCCGACGGTATATTCCCCCTTCCCGCATCCTATCTCGACGGTGACGGGATTATTGTTGCCGAAATACCCGGCAGCCCACTGCCCGCGGTTCTCGTGCCCGGCGAGGAGTTGCTCGCGGGTAGGCTGGAAGACATTGGGGAGGTGCTGGAGTTCGGCGAACTTCGCGAGTTTATTCTTTCCCATGTAATTGTATACCGATAGCGGTGATTGCTTTTACTCTTTTCTGCTTCATCCAGTGTTGCACCTGGACGGTATAATGCCCCGGTGTGTCCACCTCCACGGGGCGCGTGACGGGGTGCGTGATTGTTTTGAGGAGAGATCCCTTGCCGCGCCACCGTCCTCTCTCGTCGACGAACCGGATATCCGCGCGTTCCTCCGCGACGGGCAGGCCGTTCCGCGCGAGAGAGACGATGCAGGTGAGGTTTGCCTGGTCGATGTCGATGACGTGTCGCAGGTAGAGGGTGAGGTAGCGCGGGCCGGCGGCGGGTATCTCGACGGGGAACGCGATGACACTGTCCCTGTCCCATTGTTCGCCGGGGATGTCACGGAAAGCCTCGTGCAGATCCTCCCTGCCGGCGTCGCTGCAGCCGGGGAGGAGGAGTAAGAAGAGCAGGAGGCGTTTCATTTTTGTTGCACGCGGGTCATGACGCGCAGCAGGTTGCCGCCCCATAACTTCTCGATGTCCGCGGGGGTGTAGCCGCGGCGGAGCAGCTCGACGGTGATGTTGGGAAGCTCGTTGGCGGCACGGCAACCGGGGAGCACCTGATCGTCGTCCCCGTCGAAATCCGTCCCGATGCCGACGTGGTCGATGCCGACGAGCCGCGTGACGTGATCCACGTGGTCGATGGCGTCCCGCAGGGTAGCTTTCCCTCTCTTGGCGAGGAAATGGTTGTAGAGGCACACCTGGACGACGCCGCCGTTGGCCGCGAGGGCACGGATCTGTTCGTCGGTGAGGTTGCGGGGATGGTCGCGCAGGGCGCGGACGGAAGAGTGGGAGGCGATGACGGGGTGACGGCTCAGGGCGATGACGTCGCGGAAGGTCTCCTCGCCGGCGTGGGAGATGTCGATGATGATCCCGAGGCGGTTCATCTCGCGGACGACCTCCCGCCCGAAGTCGCTCAGCCCGCCGTGTTCGGGCGCTCCCTCGGCGGGGTCACAGATGTCGTTGCTTCCGTTGTGGCAAAGGGTAATGTACGCGACGCCCTTCTCCTTGAAGCGGGCGAGGTTGGCGAGATCCTTCCCGATGGCGTACCCGTTCTCGATGGCGAGGAAGATGCACTTCTTGCCCTCGCTCTTGAGGCGCCGGGCGTCGGCGGGATCGCGCGCGATGGCGATAGCGTCGGGATAGAGGCGGACTTGCTGCTCGATCTGGTCGAAGATGGACATCGCGGTGGCGGTAGCCTGTGCGGAGGAGAGGTCGTCGCGCTTCCCCTGTGGCAGGTAGGCGACCATGCAAACGGCGTCGAGGAGGCCCTCTCTCATCTTGGGGAGATCCACCTTCACGGTCTCGTGCCGTTTCCCGATGTCGAAGCCGGGAGAGAACTTCATCGGCGTGTCGCAGTGCGAGTCGATGACGAGGACGCGTTCGTGTATCTCTTTCGCGCGCTTGAAGAGCAGGGCCTCGCGGGTGAAGTAGCGGAAGATCTTTTCCATCTCCTGGCTATCGTGCAGCGGGACGCGTTCCGGGTGCCACTGCACGCCGAGCACGCGGTAATCGGGTAGCGCTTCCATTGCCTCGATGACGCCGTCGGGGGCGGTGGCGGTGACGGTAAGCCCTGGCGCGATCTCTTTTATTGCCTGGTGGTGGTAGGAGTTCACGGTGACGGTTTCCTTTCCCAGGATAGCGAAGAGGGTGGAGTTCGGCGCGACGCGGACGGTGTGCGAGCCGTGTCCAGTGGTCATTTCCTGCCCGTGTTTCAACGCGCCGGGGACTTGCGAGGGGATGTCCTGGTAGTTCTTCCCCCCGAAGGCGACGTTGATCAGCTGGTGTCCCCGGCATATTCCCAGGAGGGGCACCTGCCGGTTGGCCGCGAGGCGCGCCAGGATAAGCTCGTAGCGATCGCGCTCCGGGTCGACCATTCCCAGCGCCGGTATGGGTTCTTCTCCGCTATACAGCGGGTTGACGTCTGCTCCCCCGCTGAGCAGGAGGCCGTCGAGGTGCGCGACGATGGCCTGGAGGGCGTCGATGTCCTGCATGACGGGGAGGAGCAGCGGGACGCCCCCGGCGCGGGTGATGGCGCGGACATAGTCGTCGTGTATGCAGGAAAGTCCTTCCTTGAAGTTGGTTGAAATGCCGATAACCGGCCGCGCGTCGGCGGGGACGCTCGCGTCAACGGCGCGTTGCAGCTGCAGCAGGTCCGCCGGGTAAAAAGGGTTATTCATGAAGTATACTAATAATAAGGTAATCATTTTACTTTTCGTGTTCCCGCGCCCCGGGTTATTCCGGGGCGCGGGGCGCGTTTGTCGCGTGCACGAAGATAAGCCGAATTTCATTACATTTGCAACCCGTTCCGGGTAATTAATAAATAAAACCAACTCATGACTGATTTCAAACGAACTTTAATCACCACGGCGCTCCCGTACGCCAACGGCCCCGTGCACGTCGGACACCTCGCGGGAGTATACGTGCCGGCAGACATCTACGCGCGCTACCTGCGCCTGAAGGGCGAGGAGGTTCTCCTCATCGGTGGCTCCGACGAGCACGGCGTGCCCATCGCGATCAAGGCGCGGAAAGAGGGGGTCACGCCGCGAGAGATCATCGACCGCTATCACCATATCATCAAGGAATCGTTTGCCGCCCTGGGCATCTCCTTCGACGTCTACTCGCGCACCAGCTCGCCCACGCACCACGCGTTCGCCTCCGCCTTCTTCAAGAAGCTCCACGACGAGGGGAAGTTCATCCAGCGCGCCTCCATGCAGTTCTACGACGAGCAGGCCGGGCAATTCCTCCCCGATCGCTACATCACCGGCACCTGCCCGCGCTGCGGCAACGAGCGCGCCTACGGCGACCAGTGCGAGGCGTGCGGCAGCAGTCTTAACGCCACCGATCTCGTGCATCCCCTCTCGGCCATCACCGGTAACGTGCCGGAGCTGAGGGAGACGACGCACTGGTTTCTCCCGCTGGACGACTACCAGGAGTGGCTCGCCAAATGGATACTGGAGGAACACCCGGAGTGGAAGCCCAACGTCGCCGGTCAATGCAAGTCGTGGCTCGATAGCGGCCTGCAGCCACGCGCCGTCACGCGCGACCTGGACTGGGGCATCCCCGTCCCCCTCGACGGCTGCGAGGGGAAGGTGCTATACGTCTGGTTCGACGCCCCCATCGGCTACATCTCCGCCACGAAGGAGCTGACGCCGGAGTGGGAGACGTACTGGAAAGATCCCGGGACGCGCATCGTGCACTTCATCGGGAAAGACAACATCGTTTTTCACTGCATCATCTTCCCCGCCATGCTCAAGGCCGAGGGGTCGTTCAACCTCCCGGATAACGTCCCCGCGAACGAGTTCCTTAACCTCGAGGGGGAGAAGATCTCCACCACACGCGACTGGGCGATCTGGTTGCACGAGTATCTCGTCGACTTCAAGGACAAGCAGGACGTGCTCCGCTACGTGCTCGCCGCCATCGCGCCGGAGACCAAGGACAGCGATTTCACGTGGAAGGATTTCCAGGCGCGTAACAACAACGAGCTGGTCGCGATCTACGGCAATTTCGTCAACCGCGCGCTGGTGCTCGCCAGGAAGTATCACGATAACCGCGTGCCGCCGCGTGGCATCATCACCGCGCGCGACCGTGAGCTGCTCGACGAGATTCCCGCGATCATCGCGCGGGTGGAGGCGAGCCTCGACGCGTTCCACTTCCGCGACGCGCTCCGGGAGGCCATGAGCCTGGCACGGGCCGGCAACAAGTACCTCGCCGACACCGAGCCGTGGAAGATCGCCGGCAGCGATCCCGCCCGCGTCGAGACGATCCTGAACATCTGCCTGCAGGTGGCCGCCACCCTCTCCACGCTGATGGAGCCGTTCATGCCCTTCTCCTCGGCGCGCCTGAGGGGATTCATGAACATCTCCCCTGTCGCGTGGAAGAGCATGGGCGACGCGGCAATCCACGCCGGGCACCCGCTGGGCGAGGCCGGGCTGCTCTTCGAGAAGATCGAGGACGACGCCATCCGGGTGCAGGTCGAGCGGCTCGAGGAGAAAAAGAAACGGCTCGCGGCGGACACGCGGCAAGCGGCGCCGGTAAAGCCGGATATATCCATCGACGACTTCGCGGGCATGGACATCCGCGTCGGGACGATCGTCGCCGCCGAGAAGGTCGCCGGCACTAGGAAACTGATGAAGCTCACGGTAGACACCGGCACGGATCGCCGCGTGATCGTCTCCGGCATCGCCGAGCAGTACACGCCCGACGAGGTCACGGGCAGGCAAGTATGCGTGCTGGTCAACCTGTCGCCCAGGGTGCTGAAAGGGATCGAGTCGCGGGGAATGATCCTCATGGCGGAGTCGCCCGACGGGAAGCTCTCCTTCGTCGCCCCCGACGGGAAGGTCGCGCCGGGGACCGTCGTCTGCTGAACCGCGCCGTCACGCGGGATTGTTTGTTATATTCGCGATGAAACTTTAAAATAACATGTCATGACAACAAATTGGATTCTCATGGGAGCAGGTATAGTGGTACTGCTCGTCATCTACTGCATCTCCCGCTACAACGCGCTGGTGCGCCTGAAGAACAACCGGGAAAACGCGTTCGCTAACATCGACGTGCAGCTGCAACAACGGCACGACTTGATCCCGCAACTCGTCGCCACCGTCAAGGGATACGCCGCGCACGAGCGAGAGACCCTCGAACGCGTCACGAACGCCAGGAACAGCGCCATCAGCGCCCGCGGCATCAACGAGAAGATCGCCGCCGAGAACGCCCTGACCTCCGCCCTCGCGGGGCTGAAGGTAACCCTCGAGGCATATCCCGACCTGAAGGCGAACACCAACTTCCTCCAGCTGCAAGAGGAGATCTCCGACGTGGAGAATAAACTCTCCTCGGCGAGACGCTTCTTCAACTCCGCGACCAGGGAGCTGAACACCGCCGTCGAGAGCTTCCCCTCCAACATCATCGCCAGGATGTTTGGCTTCCACGTGGAAACCATGTTCGACCTCGGCACGACGGAACGGGAAGAGGTCAAGAAAGCACCCACCATTCAATTCTAAGCCGTGAAATACGTCGGGATAGAGACGGCGAGGGCGCGCAACAACACCCGCTCCGCCTTGCTGCTATGCATGTTCCCGTGCCTGATCGTGCTCCTCACCTTCGTGTTCATCTACCTGGTCGTCCTGGCCGGCGGCGACGGGCAGGCACCCGATGCGCCCTCGCCGCTGGAGACGGCCGCGGCGCTCACCCGCCAGGCACTGCCCTACGTCCTCGGCATCGTCCTGCTGTGGTTCGCCGTCGCGTACTTCGCCAACACCGCCATCATCAACTCGGCCACCGGCGCGCGACCGCTGGAGCGAAAAGACAACAAACGCGTCTACAACCTCGTCGAGAACCTCTGCATGTCGCGGGGAATGCCCATGCCGCGCGTCAACGTCATCCGCGATAGCTCGCTGAACGCCTACGCGAGCGGCATCAACGCCCGCACCTACGCCGTGACGCTCACGACGGGCATCATCGAGAAGCTCGACGACGACGAGCTGGAGGGCGTCATCGCGCACGAGCTGTCGCACATCCGCCACCGGGACGTCCGCCTGCTGATCGTCTCCATAGTCTTCGTGGGCATCTTCTCCATGCTGGCCGGCGTCGCACGGAACGCGCTCTTCTACTCCTCTCTCTCCAGGGGGAACAAGAAGAACAACGGGGCGATACTCCTCGTGATACTCGTCGTGGTGGCGCTCGTCGGTTATTTCTTCGCCAACCTGACGCGCCTCGCGATCTCCCGCAAGCGGGAATACATGGCCGACGCCGGCGCTGCCGCCATGACGGGAAAACCGCTGGCGCTCGCCTCCGCGCTGCGCGCGATCTCCGCGGACCCGGAGGTGGAGGCCGTCAAGCGTGACGACGTGGCGCAACTTTTCATCGAACACCCGTGCAGGAAAACAGCGTTCAGCAGCTTGTTCTCCACTCACCCGCCGATACAGAAGCGCATCGAGGCGCTCGAACAATTCTAACGGAAACTCCCCGGCGTCTCCCTGCCGCCACTTGACAACCTCTTTACACGCCACGTCGCTCCCGTCCCGCGACGCGGCGGCTGTCATGCATCCGGTGTACACGCCGTGCCCCGTTTTTCCCGCTCCCTTCCACGCTTGCGCGACGGCCAGACACGACTCCCCAATCACCCCTTCGCGCACGTTCCGCGGACAGACACGACCCCCTGATCACTCTTTCGCGCACGTTCTGCGGACAGACACGACCCCCCCAGCACCGCTGCGCGCACGGTCCGCGGACAGACACGACCCCCTGCTCACTCCTTCGCGAACGTTCCGCGGACAGACACGACCCCCTGATCACCCATTCGCGCACGTTCCGCGGACAGACACGACCCCCTGATCACTCCTTCGCGCACGTTCCGCGGACAGACA
>JAIRKS010000094.1 GCA_031259905.1 Odoribacteraceae bacterium | reverse complement strand
TACCGGCCCGTCGCCGGTCACGCCCCGCTTCATCGAACAATAGACGGCCGGATCTTTACTTCTCACGCTGCCAACGATAACACCCGCGGTCTCTTCATTAACGCCCGCGGTCTTTTCATTAACGCCTGCGGTCTCTCCATTAACGCCTGCGGTCTCTTCATTAACGCCTGCGGTCTCTTCATTAACGCCTGCGGTCTTTTCATTAACGCCCGCGGTCTTTTCATTAACGCCTGCGGTCTTTCCATTAACGCCTGCGGTCTCTCCATTAACGCCTGCGGTCTTTTCATTAGAGACAACCGCGGTATTGTACAAGACAACCACAGCTTTATATAAGACAACGACGGACTCGTAGGAGACAATAACGGATTTGTAGGAGACAATGACGGATTTGTAGGAGACAACGACGGACTCGTAGGAGACAACGAGCGACTCGTAGGAGACAACGAGCGACTCGTAGGAGACAACGAGCGACTCGTTGGAGACAACGAGCAGCTCGTTGGAGACAACGAACGGCTCGTTGGAGACAACGAGCAGCTCGTTGGAGACAACGAACAGCTCGTTGGAGACAACGACATATTCGTTGGAGACAACGACATGTTCGTTGGAGACAACGACGGCATTGGAGATGACTCCGTTACATCCGTTGTCACAGAAGTAGCCGTGGTTAACGCCGTCCACGCCGCGGTTAACGCCGAACACGCCGCGGTTAACGCCGAACACGCCGTGGTTAACGCCGAACACGTCGCGGTTAACGCCGTACACGTCGCGGTTAACACCGTACACGTCGTGGGAAAAACCGGCGTGCCGTTGTCAACAGCAGGCGCGGGCGACGCCAGCCTTTACATTTCTCCCGTCACCTTGCCCGGATTACCGTGAAATCCTTATCTTCGCGGCAAAGCAGGCAGAGATGAAAATAACAACAACAACATTAACCCTCGAACAAGTAAAACGCGTGGTATTCAAGAACGAGCAGGTAGAGCTTGACCCGGCCGTCCTCGACCGCGTGCAGGCGAGCTTCGACTTCCTGAAGCGCTTCTCCGACGAGAAAACAATCTACGGCATCAATACAGGATTCGGCCCTATGGCTCGCTACCGGGTCGACGACGCGTCGCGCGCGGCGCTGCAGTACAACCTGATCCGCGGGCACTGCACGGGAGCCGGACGGCCCGTGCCGCCGCTGCACGTACGCGCGATACTCCTGGCGCGCCTCAACACGTTCCTGCAGGGATACTCCGGCATCCACCCGGGCGTGGTGACGCTCCTCGCGGGATTCCTCAATCACGACATCACGCCGCTCGTCCCCGAGCACGGGAGCGTGGGGGCGAGCGGCGACCTCGTGCAGCTCGCGCACGTGGCCCTGTGCCTCGTCGGGGAAGGCGAGGTGTTCTACCGCGGCGAGCGGCGGCCAACGCGGGAGGTGATGGACGAGATCGGCCTCGAGCCTGTCCGCGTGCACGTCCGCGAGGGACTCGCCCTGGCGAACGGGACGTCGGCGATGACCGGCATAGGGCTGGTCAACGTGATCCGGGCGCGGCAACTGCTGGAGCTGTCGATCCGCTCGTCGTGTCTGGTGAACGAGATCACCGCGTCGTTCGACGACCACTTCTCCGAGGAACTGAACCGCGCGAAGGCGCACCCGGGACAGTCGATCGTTGCCGGGAAGATGAGGGACGTGCTCGCCGGGTCGCGGCGGACGAGGAAACGCGAGGAATACTATTACCGGCACGACGCGGGGGAAAAAGTACAGGAGCACTACTCGCTGCGGTGCGTCCCGCAGGTGCTCGGCCCCGTCCTCGAGGCGATCGAGGGCGCGGCCACGGTGCTCGAGCGCGAGATCAACTCGGCAAGCGATAACCCGGTCGTGGACCGCGAGAGCGGGAACGTGTACCACGGCGGGAACTTTCATGGAGACTACGTGTCGCTCGAGATGGATCGCCTGAAAATAGCGCTCACCCGCCTGACGATGCTTGCCGAGCGGCAAATGAACTATCTCTTTCACGACCGCGTCAATGGAATACTCCCGCCGTTCGTCAACCTCGGCGTCAAGGGGCTGAACCACGGGTTGCAGGCCGCCCAGTTTACCGCCACGTCGACGACCGCCGAGTCGCAGACGCTCGCCTTCCCCATGTACCTCCACAGCATCCCGAACAACAACGATAACCAGGACATCGTGAGCATGGGCACGAACGCCGCGCAAATCACCGCCACGGTCGTCGAGAATGCCTTCCAGGTGATGAGCATACATTTCATGGCCATCGCCCAGGCCATCGACTGCCTCGAGATACACGACGCGCTCTCGCCCGCCGGGAAAGAAATCTACGACGAAACGCGCGAGCGCTTCCCCCTGCTCGTCGAGGACCGCCCGCTGCACGGCGATATCGAACGCGTGAACCACTTCCTGCAAGCAAAAGAATGGACGCGATGACCCGCTACGCGCTCGTCACCGGCGCCTCCCGCGGGATCGGGAGGGCGATCGCCACGCGGCTGGCCGCGGGAGGATTTCACGTGCTGCTCAACTACCGCGCGAACGAGCAGAAAGCTCGCGAAACGCTCGACGAGATCGTCGCCGGCGGCGGGACGGGAGAACTCCTGCCGTTCGACGTCGGGAACGTCCGCGAGGTAACCGCCGCCCTCGACGCCTGGAACGACAGCCACGCGGACGCGTTCATCGAGGTGCTCGTCAATAACGCCGGCACGAGAAGGGATAACCTCCTCTTCTGGATGACCGACGAGGAGTGGCACGACGTCATGAACACGAACCTGAACGGCGTCTTTCACGTCACCCGTGCCCTGGCGCGCTACATGATGACCAGGAAACGCGGGCGGATCGTGAACATCGTCTCCGTCTCCGGCGTCAGCGGGATGGCCGGACAGGTGAATTACTCCGCCTCGAAGGCAGCGGTCATCGGCTTCACGCGCGCGCTGGCGCTGGAGGTGGCCGGGCGAGGGGTGACGGTGAACGCCGTCTCCCCCGGCTTCATAGATACGGACATGACGCGCGACCTCGACCGGGCCGCCATCGAGAAACGAATCCCCGCGGGACGCTTCGGAACGGCAGGGGAAGTAGCCGCGCTGGTGGCCTTCCTGGTATCCGACGGCGCGGCATACGTCACGGGACAAGTCATCGGCGCCGGCGGCGGATTGTAAAACAAGCACGCGCGCGTGAAAACACGATAACAACATGAAAAGAGTAGTCATCACGGGAATGGGAATTTATTCCTGCATAGGGAAAAGCCTGGCGGAGGCGCGGGATTCGCTGCACGCCGGGAGGTCCGGGATCGGGATCGACCCGGCGCGCGCGGCGCACGGCTATCGCTCGCCGCTGACCGGTATCGTGGAGCCTCCCCGCCTGAAGGGAATACTCGACAGGAGGCTGCGCGTCGGCCTCGCCGAGGAGGGCGAGTACGCGTACGTGGCGACGGTGGAGGCGTTCCGGGAGGCGGGAATCGACGCGGGGTATCTCGAGGAGAACGAGACCGGTATCCTGTACGGGAACGACTCCTCGGCGAAGGCCGTGATCGAGGCAAATAACGTCGTGATGGAAAAGAAGGACACGACGCTCCTCGGCTCGGCGGCGATCTTCCAGTCGATGAACTCGACGGTGACGATGAATCTCTCGACGATCTTCAAGCTGCGGGGCATCAACATGACGATCAGTGCGGCGTGCGCCAGCGGCTCGCACGCGATCGGGCTGGGATACATGTTTATCCGGCACGGGCTGCAAAACCTGGTGTTGTGCGGCGGCGCGCAGGAGACGAACCTCTACTCGATGGGTAGCTTCGACGCCTTGAGCACCTTCTCGACGCGCGTGGACGCCCCGACGAGGGCCTCCCGCCCGTTCGACGCGGGACGTGACGGGCTGGTGCCGAGCGGCGGGGCGGCGAGCCTGGTGCTGGAGGAGTACGAGCACGCGAGGAGGCGCGGGGCACGCGTGTTGGCCGAGGTGGTGGGGTACGGCTTCTCGTCGAACGGGAAGCAGATCTCGCAGCCCAGCGACGAGGGGTGCGAGATCGCGATGACAAGGGCGCTGGCGGACGCGGGAGTCTCTGCCCGCGAGATCGATTACGTGAACGCCCACGCGACGTCCACGCCGCAGGGGGACATGTTCGAGGCGATCGCGCTCGACAGGGTCTTCGGGGAGTCGCGCCCGCTGGTCAGCTCCACGAAGTCGATGACGGGACACGAGTGCTGGATGGCGGGAGCGAGCGAGGTGTTGTACTCCGTCCTGATGATGAGGGACTCGTTCGTGGCCCCGAATATTAATTTTGAGCAGCCCGACGAGTATTCCTGCAAGCTGAATATCGCGACAAAAACGGTGGAGAAAAAAATAAACCTGCTGCTGTCAAATTCCTTCGGCTTCGGGGGAACGAATAGCGCGCTGGTAATAAGAAAAATTCAATAACACTATTTATGGAAAGAGAAAAGATAGAAAGTATCGTGAAGAAGTTCCTGGTCGAGGAAATAGAAGTGGACGAGAACACGATCGCCCCGGGAGCGCTACTGAAGGAAGACCTGGGTATCGATAGCCTCGATTTCGTGGACATTGTCGTGATCGTGGAACGCGACTTCGGCTTCAAGATCAAGGCCGAGGAGATGACCGGCGTGAGAACGTTGGCCGACTTCTGCGATTATATCGAGACGAAGACGAAATAACCGGGAACGAATAACCAGGAACGCATGACCGGGAAACGCGCGTGGAAAGGGAACACGGGGGGAGGCTCGTTAGGACAACGGGGGATGATATTCCTCGTCAGCCTGTTGGGTCTCCGCTTCGCGTACGGCTTGCTGGCGTTAGTCGTGCCGTTTTACATGCTTTTTTCCCGCTGGAGTTACCTGGAGATTTATCGTTACCTGCGTCAACGGCAAGGCTACTCGCGTTGGCGTGCCTTCACCGGGACGTACCGCAATCATTTCGTTTTCGGGCAAGTGATCCTAGACCGGTTTGCCGTCTTCGCCGGGCGCGGCGACCTCTTTCGGGTGGAGATCAAGGGCGAGGAGCATTTCCGCCGCCTGCAGGAAGGAGAGAAGGGGTTTGTCATCGCCGGCGCGCATGTCGGCAATTTCGAGATCGCCGGATACCTGCTCCACGCGAGGCGCAAGCGAGTGAATGTCCTGGTATACCCGGGCGAGACGCGGATGGTGTTGCAGAAAAAGACGGAGGCGATGGGCAATAATGATGCCCGCGTGATCCCGGTGTTAGAGGATATGTCGCATTTGTTTACCGCGTACACGGCCTTGCGGGACGGGGAGATCGTGAGCATGGCTTGCGACCGGAATCTTGGCTCGATGAAAAGCGTGACGTGCGATTTCCTCGGCGGGAAGGCCGACTTCCCGGCGGGAGCGTTCGCATTGGCAACGCGCCTGGAGGTGGAGATGATCTCTGTTTTCGTGATGAAGGAGGGGACGAAAAGGTATGTTGCGCACGTGAAACCGGTGGCGCGGGCGAACGGGCTGTCGAGAGATGAAGAGATCGCCGCGTGCGCTCGCTCGTTTGCCGGGGAGCTGGAGCAGATCACGCGGCAGTATCCCGAACAGTGGTTTAATTACTATGCATTTTGGAAAGATGAACGAGATGAAATTATTCCCTGACCTGGAAAGAAGGTATTCCGCGGAAAGTAGGTCGGCGTTAGAAGCCCAACGGCTGGCACACGAGATATCGTTCGGCCCGGTTGTCTTCCAGGTGTCGCGGCTGATGGTGAAGTTTGGGATACTGCAAGCGCTGCTGGATTCCAATCAAGGACTGACGCGGCAGGAGGTCGCGGAGAGATGTGGCATCTCGTGCTACGCGGCGCAAGTGCTGCTGGAATCGTCGCTCGCGATCGGGACGGTGCTCTTCAAGGAGGGACGCTTCGAGGTCTCGAAGGCAGGCTGGTTTCTGCTCAATGATTCGGCGGTAAAGGTGAACATGAACTTTAATCACGACGTCAATTACCTGGGATGGTTTAACCTAGAAGAAGCGCTGCTGGAGGGAGAACCGGCCGGGTTACGCGTCTTCGGCGAGTGGGAGACGCTCTACGAGGGTTTATCGCGCCTGCCGGAACGGGCGAGGGAGAGTTGGTTCGCGTTTGATCACTTTTATTCCGACAGCGCGTTCGACGAGGCCCTGGAGATCGTCTTCGAGCGCCACCCGCGCGCGCTGCTGGACGTGGGGGGAAACACGGGGCGATGGGCATTACGCTGCGTGGCGCGCGACCCGGAGGTGAGGGTGACGATCATGGATCTCCCGCTGCAGGTCGAGTTGATGAAGGAGCAGACGGCAGGGCTGCCGGGAGCAGACCGAATTTCGGGACTTGGCACTAATCTGCTGGATCGAACGACGCCGTTCCCGACGGGTTTCGATGCGATCTGGATGAGCCAATTTCTCGACTGCTTTTCGGAAGAGGAGGCGACGAGTATCCTCACGCGGGCGGCAAGGGCTATGAGCGATGACGCGCGACTCTTCATCATGGAGACTTTCTGGGACAGGCAGCGTTTCGAGACAGCCGCCTATTGCCTGACGCAAATTAGCCTTTACTTTACTGCTATGGCCAACGGTAATAGCAAGATGTATCTCTCCGGGGACCTGGTTCGTTGCGTGGAGGAGGCCGGGCTGACTGTCGAACGGACAATAGACGGGTTGGGGCAGGGGCACTCTATATTGGTGTGTAAAAAGGAGAATATGGAATGTAACAAGGTTAATGTTCTGGATCTTTTGCCGCAAAAGCCGCCGTTCGTCATGATTGATCGCCTGCTGCATTGTGACATGACGATGACGTGTACCTCGCTGCTCGTAACCGATGACAACATCTTCTGTGATGAATCTCGGCTGACGGGGCCGGGGATTGTTGAGAATATCGCCCAGACGTGTGCCGTACGCATTGGTTACATTAGTAAATACGTGCGTCACGAGCCGATAAAGTTGGGATTCATCGGCGCCATTCGCGACATGGATATCTTCCGCCTGCCGTGCGTCGGCGAGGTGTTGACCACGCGGGTGGAGGTGCGGGAAGAGATCTTCCAGATGACGCTCGTTAGCGCCAGCGTCAAGGTGGGTGAGGAGCTGATCGCCTCCTGCGAGATGAAAATTTCTACCTCTGATATCGAATGCAAATGATCTCGAGTGATACCGTGTTAAAGACCTCGAAAGAAATAGAAGTACGCTTCAGCGAAGTAGATTCCATGAATGTCGTCTGGCACGGATCCTACGCGCTCTACTTCGAGGATGCCCGTGAGGCGTTCGGAGCCGAGTACGGCCTGGGATACCTCGACATTGCCCGCAACGGGTATTATACTCCACTGGTCGAGCTAAAGTTCAACTATAAAAGCCCGCTGCTCTACGGGAACAAGGCCCGCGTGAATATCACCTTCCGCGACACGGACGCGGCGAAGATTCTTTTCGACTACGAGATCCGCAACGTGCACGACGAGATCACTGTAGCTACCGGTCACTCCGTGCAAGTATTCCTCGACAAGCAATACCGGCTGGTCTGGGGAAACCCGCCCTTCTACGAGGAATGGAAACGAAAAATGGGACTGCGATGATCGCGATGATC
>JAIRKS010000052.1 GCA_031259905.1 Odoribacteraceae bacterium | reverse complement strand
CGAGCCGACCGGCCGCGGAGATGCTCGCGAGGTCTTTCCAGCGGGACGATCCGAGGGTCGTGGCGAAGCTCCCGGCGCCGCGCGCGGCGGCCAGGCGGGCGGTGGAGCGTAACCGGATCTCGAAGCAGCGGGCGCAACGTTCGCCGCGTTCCGGCTCGTTTTCCAGGCCGGCGACGGCGGCGAGCCAGGCGTCGTGGTCGTGCTCCACGGTGATGAATTCCAGCCCCAGGCGGTCGGCGTGGCGCGCGCACTCGGCCTCGCGACGCGCGTGCTCCTCGATGGGAAAGATGTTGGGGTTGAAGTAGTATAGCACGGGGCGCGTGCCGTTGTCCAGCAGCCACTCGACGACCGCCGCCGAGCAAGGGGCGCAACACGCGTGAAGGAGCAACTCGTCCACGGGGGATTAATGCAAAAGGGTTAACGGCAGGGGAATGACGGCGCGGCGCGGGGCGGCGGCGTGGGGCATGGCGTGTAATAGAATAAGGTGTCTGTCCATCGGTTTTTTCCGGCAAAGATAATCGCCGCGGGCGATACCGGTGCTTGCGAATGACGATTCGTCGCGTTACCTTTGGACGCGAACCAATTAAAACACGATCACAATGGCAGTATCCCGGTTTAGTGTATCCCTCGAGAGCGAGTTGCTGGCGGCGCTGGACGATTACGCGCGAGAGAATAATTTCCCGAATCGCTCGCGGGCCTTGCGACAGCTCATCGAGCGTGACATCGTCGCGCGCAAGTGGCAGTGCGGGAATATCGTGGCGGGCGCCGTTATCCTGGTGTATGACCAGGTGAAGCGCGATTTGATGAACAAGGTCGTCGCCCTGCAACAGGAGTATCACGAGGAGATCCTCTCCGTGCAGCATTTTTATTTCACGCGGACGATCGCCTTTAATATCATCGCCGTCAAGGGGCCGGCGTACCGGCTGACGGAGCTTTCCGACAAGTTGATCTCCCTGAAAGGCGTCCACCACGGCAAGCTCGTCATGACGCGTGCCGATGAACGTCACGTGGGGAGGTGATTTTTTTTCCCCCGGAAGTAACACTATTTTATCAACTCGTAATATGTTTGTTTATGAAGACACGTCTTTTCTTGTTAGTAACCTTCACGTTCGTCGCCCTCTCCCCCGCCCGGGCGCGCGTTGATACCCTGAGGTTGGGCGAGGTAGTAGTCACCGGCACGCGGACGAACGTCCACCGCGACAACATGCCCGCGACGATCTCCGTCGTTAGCCGCCAGGAGATCGAGGAGAGCGGCGAGACGTCCCTGCTGCCGGTGTTGTCCGGGAGAGTCCCCGGCCTCTTCGTCACCGAGCGCGGCGTCGCCGGCTTCGGCGTCAGCAGCGGTAGCGCCGGCAGCATCACCCTGCGCGGCGTCGGCGGCGGCACGGGCGTGCTCGTCCTGATCGACGGGCACCCGCAATACATGGGCATCATGGGCCATCACATGCCCGACGCGTACATGTCCTCCGACGTGGAACGCGTCGAGGTGATCCGTGGGCCGGCGTCGCTCCTCTACGGGTCGAACGCGATGGGCGGGGCGATCAATATCATCACCCGCTCCGCCGGTAACCGCGGGTGGCACGGCGACGCGCGGTACGCGGCAGGCTCCGCCTATAACACGCTGGAGCTTCAGGCCGGCGCGGGGTACAGGGGCGACGGGCGAGAGCTGTTTTTCTCCCTCAACCACGACCGCACCGACGGGCATCGCGACAACAAGAGCGCTCGCTTTAAAATCACCAACGGGTACGTGAAAACCGGCGTGCAGCTCTCGAAACAACTCCGGGCCACGGCCGACGCCAGCATCGCCGTCTACGAGACAAGTCACCCCGGGCCTGTCACCAGCCCGGTGCTCGATAACACGGCGACGATCCTCCGAGGCGTGGTCTCCGCGACGCTGGAGAATCAATCGAGGAGGATGCACGGCGCGCTCGCGTTTTTCTACAATTTCGGCGATCACGAGGTCGATGACGGGCACGCCGAGGGCGCCCCGGAGACGCTTTTCCTCTTCCGCTCCAGGGATCATAACTACGGCTTCCAGCTCTACCAGACGTTCCTGCCCTTCCACGGGAACGCGATCACCGCCGGCGTCGATTTCAAGAACCTGGGAGGGAATGCCCGCGACGATTACAAGGACGGCGTGACGCCCGACAAGATTCACATCGACACCTCGCTGCACGAGGCAGCGGGATACCTCGTCGTCCAGCAGACGTTGCGCGATAAGCTGACCCTGAACGCCGGACTGCGCCTCGAGTACCACGAGCGCTTCGGCCGTGAATGGGTTCCGCAGGCGGGCGTGGCCTACCGGCCTTTCCGTGACGGCTTTTTCAAGTTTTCCGTCGCCAAGGGGTTCCGCGCGCCCGTCCTCCGCGATTTATTCTACCGGGCGGAGTGGGCCGGGGCGAACCCCGACCTGAAGCCCGAAACAATGGTTAATCACGAGCTGTCCGCCGGGCAAGCGTTTTTCAACGGCCGGCTCTCCGTCGAGGCCAGCGGGTTCGTCGCCAGGGGGAAGAACATGATCGTGACGAACCGCGCGAACTGGCCGCCCGTCACCCTGAATGCCGGGAGGTTCAAGTATAGCGGCGTCGAACTCTCCGCCCGGTGGAGTCCCGTGCAAGGGCTGCGCGTCGACGGGAATTACTCCTACCTCCACGCGAAAACGCCCGTCACCTACGCCCCCGGGCAGCAGGTCAAGCTCCTCGCGAGCTATCGCCTGTCCCGCTGGAATTTTGGCGTGAATTACCACCACGCGAGCGATATCTACTCGACGGCCGTGACGAGGGAACATTTTAACACGCTCGACGCCCGCGTGGCGTTCCGACTGTTCCCGCGACTGCTCGTCTTTGTCCGCGGCGAGAACCTGACCGACGCGTCCTACGAGATCATGGAGGGCTACCCGATGCCCGGCGTCACGGCCACGTGCGGAATCCATTTCGACTTTTAAGCCGTGAAACACGCGCGGTTGGTAGCGATACTCTTTGTCGCCCTCCTCGCCCTCCCCGCGGGGCACGACGGGGAGAGGACGCGGCAACGCGTGGTGATCGACACCGACGGCGCCGCGGACGATTTGCGGGCTATCTGCCTGCTGTTGTCGTCTCCCGCGGTGGAGGTTTGCGCGATCGTCACGTCGGAGGGGGCACTCGTGCCGGGCGAGGCGGCGCGAAAGGTGCGCGCGTTGCTCCGCTCGCTCGACCGGAAGGAGATACCGGTGGGCACGGGACGCCCTACCGGTATCGCTCCTCCCCCTTGGCGCGCACATTCCCGCCGCGTCCCGTGGGGCGAGGAGGATGACGCGGGGAATGCCCTCGGTGCGGTGGAGGTTCTCGAAAAAATGACGGGGGGCGTCACGTTCGTGGCACTCGGCGCGCTCACGAACCTGCACGACCTGCTGGAACGATGCCCGGCGGCACGACCGCGGGAGGTTGTCTGGTACAACGGGCACGCCGTCCTGCACGATGGAGCGAATTACGCGGCAGATTCCAGCGCGGCGAGGCGCGTTCTCGCGAGCGGCGTGCCGGTAGAGGTCGTCTCCGGGGAGCGCCACGCGTTTCCCGTCGATGATGCTTTCATCGCGGCGCTCTCGCGGGTGGACGCGTCGTGCGCCCGGCTCGTCGTCTCGTCTCACCGCTCGCCGGCGTTGCGATCGCTCGTCGCGTCCGGTCACACGCGTTCATGGGATGACCTCGTCGCGCTCCGGCTTCTCGCACCCGAACTGTTCACTTCTCGCCCTCTTTCCCCTACCGTCATGCTTTCCGCGCTGTCCGGGGAGGACGCCGCCCGCCGGGCGAGGGAAATCTTTCTCCACGTGATCGACGGGAAGTAGTCCGACCGTACCCGCCCGGCTGTTGCACGCGTCGCCCGACCGGCGCGGTTACCCGGCATGTCGTCCCTGCAGCGCGGGGACGCGTTTTGTCTAAAGCCGGTGACGAGGGGACACCGAGGGGAATTGCCCGGAGTGAACGCGCGCGGGTTACTGGAAAAATTCCCGGAGAGCGATCACGATGATCACGTCGATTCGTTGCTCCACGCTCGCGCGGATGGCGGCGATGGCTTTCTTGATGTGCTCTTTCACGGTGTGGATGGAGATGTCCAGGCGTTTGGCGATCTCTTCTTGCTTGAGGTATTCCTGGCGGTGCAGGAGGTAGATCTCGCGTTGCCGGGGAGGGAGCGCGGCGATCGCGTCTTCTATCGCGCGCTGGAGTTCGTTGGCGATGACGTCCTCGTCGGTGACCGGCCGCGACGCGGGTGCGCCGACGGAGAAGTGTTGCAGGATCAATCGCTCGTGGGCGAGGCGTTTCAGGTAGTTGGCCGCCACGTTACGCGCGATGGTCTTCAGGTACGCGATGAAGTACTCGACGCCCGACAGCTCGTGGCGGGAGATCCATATCTTCATGAAGACTTCTTGCACGATTTCTTCCGCGAGGAACGTGGAACGCGTGACGTAGCGGGCGAAAGAGTAGATCTTGGGCTGGTAGAGGTCGAACAATAGACGGAAGGCGCGTTCGTCGCCTGAAGAGACGTGAACGAGGAGTTCTTTTTCGGTGCAAGTAGACAGGTTCATTCGGTTTTCGTGATTATGTGTGTATTACCATCGGGATTCGTCCTCGCGCGGATGTCGATCGTTTCACGCGAACGGCCACGCGAACAGACAGGCAAGAGACGCGTTTCTCTGCTCGCGTGGCGATTCGCGCGCGGAACGTCACCCGTTGGGCGTGAAAGAATACGGGGCGTTACGCGATGCTGTACCTCTCCGGGTATCCGGGGTCGTTCCCATTTTAAATTCCAGCGATCCGCCACGGGAAACGTCGAAATGGTTCAGGAAATTATTCTCGTGGAGCTTGCCGTTCCAGCGCGCTGACTGGATGTAGCGGGAATCGGGGTCGTTTCCCCTGGCGGTGATCCGGAGTTTCTTCCCGTTTTCCAGGTGGACGGTGGCGGAGGTAAAGAGTGGCGACCCGATCACGTACTCGTCGCTCGCGGGGCAGACGGGATAAAACCCAAGGGCCGAGAAAACGTACCAGGCTGACGTCTGCCCGTTATCCTCGTCACCGCAATAACCGTCGGGCGTGGCGCTGTACAGCTTGTCCATGACCTCCCTGACCCGGTGCTGGGCCTTCCAGGGCACGCCGGCGTGGTTGTAGAGGTAAATGACGTGCTGCACCGGCTGGTTGCCGTGAGCGTAATTCCCCATGTCGACGATCTGCATCTCGCGGATCTCGTGGATGACGCCGCCGTAGTAGCTCGCGTCGAAGACGGGCGGAAGGAGAAAGAGAGAGTCGAGCATGTCGACAAATCGCGCGTTCCCTCCCATGAGGTTGGCCAGCCCGCGGGCATCGTGGAAGACGGACCACGTGTAATGCCAGCTGTTTCCCTCGGTAAAGGCGTCCCCCCACTTGAAGGGGTTAAAGGGATGCTGGAACGTGCCGTCCTTGTTTTTCCCGCGTGCCAGGGAGATCCCGGTGTCGATGACGTGCCGGTAATTTTGGCCTCGCAGCTCGTACAATTGGATCTCCTCCGCGGGCCTTCCGAGGACACGGGCGGCGCGGGAGATACACCAGTCGTCGTAAGCGTACTCGAGGGTACGCGCGGCGCTCTCCCTGATGCCGACATCGCAAGGCACGTACCCGAGGCGGTTATAGTCGAGCACCCCCTCGCGTCCGACGGAGCGCACGCGCGGGTGGACGCTATTGGCCGTCGCGACCATAGCCTGGTAAAGTTCCAGGGCGATCCCCGGCGGGGTGACCCCCTTCACGATAGCGTCGCTGACGACGGAGGCGGAGTTGTTCCCGATCATGCAGGAGCGATGACCGGGGGAGGCCCATTCGGGGAGAAAGCCGCTTTCTTTATAGGCGTTTAGCAATCCCTCCTGGATCCTGGCGTTGACGGAGGGGTAAACGAGGTTGAGGAGCGGGAAAAGGCAGCGGAAGGTATCCCAGAAACCGGTATCGGTAAAGAGATACCCGCGGAGTACCTGCCCGTTGTAGGGGCTGTAATGCACGATGTCGCCCGCCGCATCACGTTCGTGAAAGGCGCGGGGGAAAAGCAACGAGCGGTAGAGGCAGGAATAGAAAGTCTCTCGCTGCCGTTCCTCTCCCTGCACCTCTATCCGTCCCAGGACGTCATTCCAGCGCGCACGTGCCTCGTCCTTGACGCGTTCGAAGCCCTTCCCGCCGGTTTCCTGCTCGAGGTTAAGTATCGCCTGCTCGATGCTGATAAAAGAAGAGGCCGCGCGCGCCTCGATGGTGTCCCCGTCCGGGCATTTAAACCCGACGATGACGCCGGCGTGGTTACCGGTGAACGCGTTACCGTCGACGAGCTTCCCGTCGTCCCAGGCGGAGGAGAAATCGGCGGGGCGACTGAACTCGATGACGAAGTAATTCTTGAAATTCTCCGGGACGCCGCCGCTGTTGCGCGTGGTATACCCGGTGACGCGCCTCGCCCCCGCCTCGACGCGCGCGCTCGACCCGCGATCGAAGGCGTCAACGACGACGATCGCGCTATCCGTCCGCGGCATGACAAAGCGAAAGAGGGCGCATCGCTCCGTGGGGGTCATTTCCGCGGTGACGTGATGGTCGGCGAGGTACACCTTGTAATAATAGGGCCGCGCGACCTCGGTCTTGTGGGAAAACCAGCTGGCGCGTCGCTCCTGGTCGATCTTCATTCCCGTGACGGGCATAATCGCGAACTGCCCGTAATCGTTAATCCAGGGGCTGGGCTGGTGCGTTTGCTTGAACCCCCGGATCTTGTCCGCGTCATACGTGTAAACCCACCCGTCCCCCATCATTCCCGTCTGCGGCGTCCACGCGTTCATCCCCCAGGGGAGCGCGACGGCGGGGTAGGTATTCCCGTTCGACAGGGAAAACTTCGAATCGGTACCGGTCAACGGGTTCACCAGGTCGGCGGGCGACCGACCGTCCCGCGCGCCGGCGACAGTACAAGCCATCGCCAGCAGGGAGATCAAAATCACGTGTTTCATTTCCTTCATCGTGTAGTCATGTTTATCGCCCGGCGACCGTCGGCGGGCAATCGGCGCTCAAATATAGGCAAAATCCCGCGCGGCCACGCGGGAGAACCGTTTAAAATCCCTACATTTGCTCCTCGTTTAAAAACTCACGACAATGAACACGAGAACGATTCGATGGATAACAAGCGCGGTGCTCCTGGTCACCCTGCTCGCGTGTCACGAGGAGGACAACTCTTCCCGCGTCAAGCGCACGATCATCGTGTACCTCGCCGGGGACAACTCCCTGAACGGGTACATGATCAAAAATATCGCGGACATGCAGCTGGGCATGAAACAAGCGGACGGGCGGCTCGTCGTCTACTTCGACGGGAGCAACGCCGCGCCGGAGCTGTTCGAGATCGCCTTCACCGGCAAGGACACCGCCGAGAAGCGCCACATCGTCAACTACCCGGAAGAAAACTCCGCCGCGCCGGCGACCCTCCAACGCGTGCTCGAGGACGCCAAGACGCTCTTCCCGGCAGACTCCTACGGCCTGATCCTCGGCTCGCACGCCACGGGGTGGTTGCCCGCCAACGCCAAGATCACCGCCCTCTCCCTATCGGAACGCCTCGAGGAAGAACGGCCCCCCACCCGCACCTTTGGCGAGGACAGGAGCAGCGCGAGCGCGCAGATGGACGTGCGGGAGATGGCCGACGCGATCCCGCCGGGATTCGACTTCATCTTCTTCGACGCCTGCATGATGTCCTCCATAGAGGTGCTCCACGAGTTGCGCGACAAGACGCGCTATCTCGTCGTCACGCCCGCCGAGATCGTCGCCACCGGCTTCCCGTACGCCGACGTCCTGCACTATTTCTGGGGAGACGTGAACAGCTTGAAAAAAGCCTGCGAGTATTTCTATAACCTGTACGACAAAAACCAGAAATCCTCCTTCGCATCGATCGCGCTCGTCGACGCCACGGGGTTAAACGACCTCTACTCGATCGCCCGCGAGGTGTTCGCCGGGAAAAAAGACGAGGTGGCCGCCATCCCCGCCTCCGCGTCCCCCGGGACCATCTTTAAATATCCACGGATCAACATCCCGAATGACGTCTACTTCGACCTCAGGGAGTTCGTGAAGTACATGGCCACGGGCGA
>JAIRKS010000020.1 GCA_031259905.1 Odoribacteraceae bacterium | reverse complement strand
AGCTTTTCGAGAAAGAGTACCGCTCGTTCTCGCGTATCTGGTTAGACCGGGTGCGGAACAGGCTCTACACGATAGACCTGAACTCCGACGAAGTGTACTACCTGGATCTAACCGAGCTGGACTCGTGATGAAGGCATGTCCGCGTGTTCTTGTTTTAATAAGGTATTCATGGGGGCGGACGTGATGTATATCCTGGATAAGCGGAATTCTTCGATTGTCATGTTTGATGTAAACGGTAACTATTTGAATCAACTCGATCGGAGGGGAAACGGGCCGGGAGAATACCTGGACATCGCGGATTTCACGGTTAGTAGATTGGGGAACGGGGCGTACCGTGGGAGCGCGCGATTCATGGGAGTGCGCCCCGCGTCCTCCCACGCGGCGTGACGGACGAAATTTTCGTGTATATTCGCGAAAAAGCATCCAAGACCAATGATAGAAAAAATGAAATTCACGCGGCCGCTGCTACGCTTCTTCTGCGCCGGCCTGTGCATCGCGAGCGCCAGTCGCGTCATCCTCGTGATACTCTTCAGCGAGCGGGTCACGCGGACGGCAGACTACTGGTGGCTCTTCCCCGTGGGACTTCGCTTCGACGTGATCGTGATGAGCTACCTCGCGGCGCTCCCGGCGGCGATAACCTGCCTCCTCCCGTCGCGCTGGCTAACGGCCGGCGAGCGATTCCTCCGGGGATACTACACCGTCGCGCTACTCCTCGTGACGTTCCTCGAGCTGGTCACCCCGTCGTTCATCCACCAGTTCGACACGCGTCCCAACCGCCTCTTCCTCGAGTACCTCGCGTACCCGCGGGAAGTCCTCCCCACGCTCCTCAAGGGCTACCCGGTGGCGCTACTCCTCGTCGGCGTCACGCTTGCCGCCGCCCTACTCCTGGCCGTCAGGCGGGGAAAACGCTTCTTCCGCGCCACGACAGCACCCGCGATCACGCGACTGCTCGTCTTCCCGTTCCTCGCCGTGGCGCTCGTCGCCGGCGCGCGCGGCAGCCTGACCTCCAAGCGACCGGTGAACGCGAGCAACGCCATCTTCTCCAACGACCAGCTGACGAACACCCTCGCGCTGAACTCCCCGTACACCCTCCTCCACGCCATCTACTCCCTCAAGCACAAGGCCAGCCCCTCGCGCGCGTACGGCAGCATGGACAAGGAGGAAGCCTACCGGCGCGTGAAAACGTACATGCACCTGCCGCCGGACAGCTTCACCGATCCCTCCATCCCCTTCCTTCACCGGCAGCCCTCCTCCCCCGCCGCGCGCCCGCGCAACATCGTCATCCTCCTCCAGGAGAGCCTCGGCGCGGGCTTCGTCGGTTGCCTCGGCGGGCTGCCGCTCACCCCGCGCCTCGACGCCCTCGCCCGCGAGGGTTGGCTCTTCACGAACCTCTACTGCACGGGCACGCGGAGCGTCCGCGGCATCGAGGCCATCGTCGCGGGCTTCCCCCCCTCCCCCTCCGCGAGCGTCGTGAAGCTCGACGGCGTGCGGTCGGGATTCGCGACGATCGCCAGCGTGCTGCAACGCCACGGGTATCGCACGAGCTTCATCTACGGCGGCATGTCCAACTTCGATAACATGGGCGCGTTCTTCGCCGGCAACGGCTTCGACGACATCATCGACGAGCGACGCTTCGACCCCGACGCCAGCGCCTTCAAGGGGACGTGGGGGTATTCCGACGAGGATCTCGCCCGCGAGGCGAACGATTATTTCAAGCGTCTCGGCGACGCGCCTTTCTTCTCCCTCCTCTTCTCGACCTCTAATCACGAGCCGTTCGAGTTCCCGGACGGGCGCGTGGAGCTTTTCGAGCAACCGCGGAATACCGTCCACAACGCGATCAAGTACGCCGACTACAGCATCGGCCGCTTCTTCGACCTGGCGCGGCGCGAGGCGTATTTCGAGAACACGGTGTTCCTCGTCGTGGCGGACCACGATACCCGCGTCTACGGCAAGAATCTTTTCCCCCTCGACAAGTTCAGGATTCCCGCGCTGATGATCGGCCCCGGCGTGCCGGTGAACGCGCGCCACGAGAAGCTGGCCAGCCAGCTCGACTTGCCGGTGACGCTCCTCGGCCTGTCCGGCATCGAGACAGAGCACCCGATGCCGGGGCGCGACCTCTCGCGCCTGCACGACACGGTGCCGGGACGGTCTCTCTCGCAGTTCATGGAGATTAACGCGTTCCGCGTGGAGGACCAGGTAGTGATCCTGCAACCGGGAAGGGCCGCGCTGCAGTTCCGCGTGGAGAACGACACGACGTTGCTCCCCGTGCCGCTCGACGCCGAGCTGGCGAGGGACGCGCTCGCGCACGTCGTCTCGGCCGAGTTCCTGTACAAGGATAAGCAATACCGCCTGGGGAAGGAGTGACTCGCCCCCCGCGCGAACGGGACGAGTGTCGCTCGCCACCGGGACGGGGTACAGCGCGAACCTTTTTCCCGGCCCCCCCTTCCTGTTTTCTTTACCGTCATCCCCCGCGGGAACGACGACCGGCACGACGCGACAGCCCGTGTTGATGAAAGAAACCTGAACTCTTCCACGAGTCACCCCCTGCCAGGGTAAAACACCCCCCACCCGAACAAGACAACCGACGGCGGGACAATGTCTACCGCCGACAAAGCTTTGTCTACCGCCGACAGAGCTTTGTCTACCGCCGAC
>JAIRKS010000208.1 GCA_031259905.1 Odoribacteraceae bacterium | reverse complement strand
TCCCGCTTGCGCGAAGACGCCTGTTTGTTCCTCTCGCGTGCAACTTGCTAATCCCAGCACGGCCACGCACGCGATGATCGTCTGTTTTAAAATAGAGTTTGTCATAATACTGCTTTTTTGATTAATGAATGATTTTCTGTCTCTGTATATATCTTAATGTATGTCGTGTTGCGTAACCGGGGGAAAAGCGTGTCGTGCATTTCCCGGTAGGAGAGCTCCTCGTCTATCCTCTTGAAGCGCGCGATGGCTTCCTCTCCCGTGTTTCTCCCCGACAGGGTATCCTCGATGATCCCCAGGATCGCCCGCTTGTGTCTCATGGCGGAGCCGGACACGAGCCGGTGCAATTCCCGCCAGTCGACCCGTCCGTTGAGGAGAAGTATCGACGCCGGGTCCACGGGGGTGTTCGTGACAAGCAGTTGCTTCATGGCGACCGCCCTGTTCCAGGCGAGACGATCATTAAATCCCGTCGGGCCTTCCGGCGAGGCGAACCCCGCGATGATGACGCGCGCTATCCTGGCGTCGCCGGAGGCGTCCACCTGCCGGATGACCGATAGGATCTCGGCGATGGCACGCGCGTTGTCGGCGAGATCACTCTCGATCGCGTGGCTTCCCTGGCTGAACAGCACGGTGAGCGCTCCCTCGCGGTTGTTGTCGATGAACTCGTCGATACCCGTGTCTTTCCCCGCGAGCGGTCGGCCATGCAGGAGCGGCTGCCGGTAGTCGAACGTCTTTCCCGATGCCAGCACGCTGGCCTTGTCGAGGAGTTCGACGGGCGCGACGCGCGGGGAGGCTTCCTTTACGCGACCTTCTGCCGGGAGTTCACCGGTAGCGCTGATCTTCCACTTGTTGATGACTTGCATCTCGCTCGTCGCGCAACACCCCACGGAGAGGCTTTCCAGCACGAGGTCGGCCCCGTCTATCCACTCGTGATAGGGCAGCGAGGCGACGTACGAGAGGGTCTCGCCGCCCCGGGCGCGGAAGAGTCCCGGCAGGCAAGCGCGGTGGCTGCCCGTTGCCTGCTCGCGCCTTTCACTCGCGATGGCCGCCTTCCGGTCTTGCACGACGATCAGCGGGAGGGATGCCCTCCGCGACCCGCTGGCGAGTACCGGGGAGAGGTACATGGTGTTGCCGGTGCTCACGGCCCGCCTATCCACGGCGAGGTTGAAACGGATCTCCAGCTCCTGACCGCTCTTTTCGATCTTTAATGCCGTTACCCGCACGCCGGCACTCTTCCCACGGGCATTCGCGTGGAGGGAGATGACGATGAAGAGTAAAAATAGTATTCCGTTTTTCATTGTCTCTTATTTAAGGATGTAAGCGAGTGTTATCCCCGCGCGCGTCGGGCCGAAGTATAACTTCCCGAAGGAGGTGCGGTCGCCTGCACATAGCCTGCACGAGTACCTGTCGTAATTCACCCGCGCCAGTCCGATCCCGGCGTTCAATTCCACGCTCCAGCGCCGGTCGATCATCAGGTTGTAGCCGTAAGAAATCCCGGCTCCCGTGAGGTTGCCCTCGTACCTGTATTGTTTATCGAACAGCAACGGGATGTCGTGATTGCTGATGTTGTATCGCCCGTGGAACGCGTGCACGCCGAAGAAGTGGCCGTTGAAACGCTCGCAAGACCAGTAGCGGGCCTCGGCGAGGGCGATCCAGTACACCCGTTTCTTGTTGTTCTCGTCCATCGTGTTGAGACGCCACGGGTTGTAGCTGCCGCTTATCTCGAGGGTCGTCCGGTTGCCCAGTCCGATCTCGATTCCCAGGTGAGGGGTTGTCGCGGCGACTTGCAGGAGATTCGTCTTGATCTCGAACCGCGGTAACTTCTCTTGTTCGGGCACGATCTCCCGGAGGGAATAATAATATAAAGGAGAGGCGAGCGCGCCGGTAGCCGGTGACGGCTCTTGCTTTTCTATTCTATCGCGGTCCGTCCCGTTGAACGGCGACTTCCGCACGGGGGCAACGCGTGCGCGTTCTTCCTGCCAGGTGGCAACGGACGGTTGGATCACGGCGCGCTTGATGATGATGTGTTGCTTGCGAATCTCGTACTCGTTCCCCGTGCCCTCGAGAGCACGCGTGACAGCTTGATCCAAGGTCATCCCGGTGGCGCTTAACGTGACCCCACGCGTGACGTCGAGGTACGAGTGGTTGACGACGAACGTGTAGGGCGTCTGGCGCATGATCGCCAGGAAGATCTCCTCCACGGTCATGTCACGGCTCTCGAACCGGACGATCTCGCTTTGGGCTTGCAGCGCGCGGGGGAGGGACAGTAGTCCTGCCAGCATCGCTATCCTGAGCACGTTAATTCTTATATTCTTTCTGGTTATCATGTTTCTTGTTGTCTATTGAATTGTCTTGTTCTTTTTCGAGTCCGAGCCTGCTTTTCATACTCTCGTACAGGTTTTCGGTCTTCTTGTCCGGGTGGACATCCGGCTGCACGATTTCGTCAAAGAGTAAGAAAAGAGCCATTTCTTTTTTGTCGTGATGAATAGTCGTCATTCTTCTTTGTTTTATCTTGAATGCGTCTACCGGCGTGTTTTCTTCCCCTTTTTCCCGTGTTAAATAACCTTTCGGCAAGGGTGTTCAGGCACCGGACGCGGGGCGTCACGTGGTCGAGATCTTTTCCCGGATGCTTTTGCGGGCGTAGGATATTTGTTTCTCGACGGCTTTTTTGTTTAGTCCGAGGTGGTCGGCGATTTCGCTGCTGCTCCACCCGTCTTTATAACTGAGTTCGAATATTTTCTTTCTTTGCTTGGGCATCCGGTTGACGATGTTCACGACGTGCTGCTCCACGTCACTGGCGATCATCGGGGCGTCCGTCGCGTGAGTGCAATGTTCCGCGGCCGGGTGCTGGAGCAGGTAGCCCTCGCGTACTTTTTGTTTCCGGTAGTAATCGGTGATCGCGTGCCGGGCGACCGTGAAGAGATACCCTTTGATGTTCTTCGCGGGATCTATTTTCTGGCGGTTGATCCACACGGTTGCCATGATCTCTTGCGTGAATTCTTCTGCCAGCACCCCGGAGCGGGTAATCATCGTGATGTAGCGCGTTAATGGGGTGAAAAACTGCAGGTACAGCTTGCGGTAGACCTTGTGGCATCCGCCGCGTAATGCTTCTAATTCCAGGGGGGTAAGCGCCGCGTCCGCGTCATTGGAAGAGAAAAGGGTCGTGGCATCGATCGGGGTTAAGTTACTTGTTTCGTTTGTTGTTTGTTCATGCGTGTGATTCGTGTACATAATTAGACATTGATGTTAGTTAGTGATCGTGAGGGTGAGTCCGTGCCGCGGGGCACGTACAAGATGACGCGCAAAAAAAAGTTGATTTTTTTTACTCCTGTAAAGGACGTGAGGATCTGTTATCGCTCGGTAGTGATTTTTACAAATCGTGTACCACTCGCGATTCATGACAAGTTTTTACCCGCGTTTACCAGCGAAATTTGACCACTTTTTCATAAATGCCTGTTCCCAACCACGGTGCACTTCTTTTCACGCGACCTATGACTATGCCATGATGTCATTTTTACTAATAAATATCATGACAAAATAACCATTCGCGACCAATCAACCCCGCGACACCGGCGAAATACCGGGGTGCGGTCGTCCGTTTTCTCTTGCGCGACCGGCGAAATCTTCGTGAATTTACCTATTTTCGTGCGATGGATCTCTATTACTTCAATCCCGATAACGAGCTGGCCATTGCCCACGGGGGGAGGGGATACACTCCCCCGGCCACCATTGCCCGGATGACTCGCGAGCTGGCCTACCTGCCGGCTTACCTGGCCGGGAGGGAGGACTGTATCCTGGTGGAGGAGATGCCGGAGACGCGGTTTTTGCACGAGCGCCGGGAGTGGCTGGGCATGAATTGCCGTCCCGTCACCCTGGAGGAGGCGTCGGGGATGCACTTCGACGCGCTGAGGCCGTGGGGATGGAGCCCGCGCGCTCACGGGATGCTCGAGGGGATACCGGTCGACGAGGGGTCGCGCGAGGCGTGGACGCCAGGCAAGAGGGAGTTGTACGCGCGGGAGACGGCGCTGGCGGTGTTGGAGCGGGCGAGGGAGGAGCTGGCGTTGCCGGACGAGATTTTCCCGCGCGTGGAGGACTCCCTGGAAGGCGTGATCGCCCGCGCGCGGCATCATGCCGTCGTGGTCAAGGCCCCCTGGTCGTCCTCGGGGAGGGGTCTCTTGATGATGGGGCCGGGCGACGCCGGGAGCAAGGAGAGGGCGTGGTTGTCGGGCGTCTTGCGCCGGCAGGGACGCGTGATGGTGGAGACGCGACTGGACAAGATCGTCGATTTCGCGCTGGAGTTCCGGATGGACGCGGGCGGCATCCGCTACGCGGGGTTGTCTCGCTTTTTCACGGGCGAGAGGGGCGAGTACCGCGGCAATCGCCTCGGCTCCCCGGGGCTGCTCAGGCAGGAGGTCACGCGACACGTCGACGAGTCGCTTCTCGACACGGTACAGGATGCTGTCGCGCGCGCCTTGTCGCGGGTGCTGGGAGGGCGCTACCGCGGCCCGCTGGGGGTGGACATGATGCTTTACCGCGACGCGTCGGGG
>JAIRKS010000171.1 GCA_031259905.1 Odoribacteraceae bacterium | reverse complement strand
TAATCCTCTATCCCGCTCCTAATTTATTTCCCCCGCGCGCGGGCCGCGCGTCGCCCCTGCCTGCCGGGATCCTCCAGGCGACAACCGCCTCCCGGCTCGTCATGATCGTCCGACGATCATCCAACATTGGCCGCCAATCATCCATGATTGGCCGCCAATCATCCATGATTGGCCGCCAATCAAGCAACATTGGCGGCCAATCATGCAACATTGGCGGCCAATCATGCATAGTTGGCGGACAATCATGCATGGTTGGCGGACAATCATGCATGGTTGGCGGACAACCGAGCATGGTTGGCGGACAACCGAGCATGGTTGGCGGCCAACCTTGAGGAGGTATGGTGGCGCCCGCGGGGAGCTTGTGCCGGAGGGGGGAGTGCCGGAGAGGGTAGTCGATTAGAAAAAAACGAGTACATTTGGCCGGTAATTCAATTCACGTGGAAGGTTATCAAGACATAAGCGTTTCAAGGTTGCGGACGGGCGACGAGAAAGAGCTAAAGCTCTTCTACCAGGAATATTTCCCCCTGTTCGTGTCGTTCGCCAACCGCCTGTTGTCCTCCGGGGAGGAGAGCAAGGATCTCGTGCACGACGTCTTCGCGAGCTACTGGAGCGCGCGCCACGATTTTCATGACCTGATCTCCATCCGCGCCTTCTTCTACCGCTCGATACGCAACAAGTGCCTGAACGCGCTCCGTCACGAGAAGATCAAGAGCGCGTACCTCGCGGAGGCCCTCCGGCGGGCGGGGAGCGACGAGCACGTCTTCGAGACCATCCTGAAGCGGGAGGCGTTCCACGTCATCCACGCGGAGATCCGGAAGTTGACGGAGATGGAGCGGCGCGTCCTGCTGCTCTCCCTGGAGGGGAAGTCCAACGACGAGATCGCCGCCGAGCTGGGCATCGCCCTGGCTACCGTGAAGAGTCACAAGGCGAGGAGCTACGCCGAGTTGCGAGAGAAGTTGAAGTACCTGCGCCTGCTGCTGCTGCTGCTGTCGCGCTGATCCCCCGTTTTTCCCGGCAAAAAAATAGATACCCGCTTGCATCCAAACGGGCGGTCGCGTGTTTCTATCCTTAAAACAGCAAGGGATGAGAAACAAGCATTTTTTTCACGACGCCATAAGAAAAGGCATGATCGCCGGTCGCTTCTTCACGGGACGGGCGACGGGGGAGGAGCGGGCCGATCTCGCGGAGTGGCGCGCGGGTCACGAGTCGCTCCTGGAAGAGATCGCGTCGCCGGAGAACCTGAAGGCGGGGCTGGACGAGTACGAGGCGCTCGGCGAGCGGCGCGCGTGGCCGGAACTGCAGGCGCGCGTCGGGCGCCGCGGGAGGAGGCTCTACCGTCGCGTGGCCTCGACGGCGGCCGCGGTAGCGTTGTGCGCGACGGGGATCTACCTCTGGTCGCGGACGGACGGTGAGCCGCGGGAGGTGACCTCGATCGCTCCCGGGACGTACCGGGCGACGCTGCACGTCGGCGACGAGCTGGTCGTCCCGATCGGCGAGAACGCGTCGGGGGTGCTGCTCCCGGACTCCTCCGTGGTGGTAGAAAACAATCTCATGGTACACAAGATACCTCCCGGCCGGCAGGAGGCGCTGCCCGACCGGGCCGTCGTCACGCCGCGCGGGGGGGAGTTCGCGCTGGTGCTCCCCGACGGGACGCGGGCGTGGCTGAACGCGGAGAGTCGCCTGGGCTTCCCGGCGGTGTTCGGCGACGAGCGGGTCGTGACGCTCTCCGGCGAGGCGTACTTCGAGGTGGCGCGGGACGAGCGCTCGCCGTTCGTCGTGATGACCGGTCGGGCGCGCGTGCAGGTGCTCGGCACGTCGTTTAACGCCTGCGCGTACCCCGGCGATTCGCGCGAGAAGATCACGCTGGAGGAGGGAAGCATCGAGGTGAGGGTGGGGGAGGGGGAGTATCGCCCGCTGCCCGGCGAGCAGCTCTCGGCGTGGGACGACGGCCGGGTGACCGTCACCGCCGTGGACGCGGGGAAGCAGGGCGCGTGGCGTGAGGGGAAGTTCGTCTTCGAGAGGGATCGCCTGGATGATATCATGAACCGCCTGGCGCGCTGGTATAACGTGCAGGTCGTCTTCGCGGACGCGCGCGCCGGGCAGCTGCACTTCTCCGGCGAGCTGAACCGGTACAGTAACCTGGAGCGGTTGCTGGACATGCTCGAGCTGACGACCCGCGTGGAGTTCGTGGTCGAGGAGACCACGGTGACGATTCACTCGCGATGACATGCAATGGACCATTAACTACTAACTATACAAGAAGCACGGGCCGTCCCCGCGGGGGGCGCCCGTGTCAACGCCTTTAATTCAAAAACAAAGAAGATGAGAATTGAACATTACACGAGAGTACCGGTCGGGGATGTAAATGAACGGGGGACGCTGTCGCGCCGCTCCCGCGCCGGTAAAGAGCAAACCCCGTTATCCCGCGGCGGGACGTCCGCGGAAGTAAACCACCTCCCGTCTCGTGGCGGGGCGAACGCGTGCACGCGACTGGCGCGCTGGTTACTCGTCGTCGCGTGCGGGTTCTTGCCGCCCTCCCTTGCCGGCGGGCACGCGCAGGACGGGCGGATCGACTTTAAGGCGAGCGGCCTCTCGCCCGAAAGGGTCATCGAGCGGCTGGGCGCGTTGACGCGCTACACGTTCCTCTACAACCACGAGGAGCTGGAAGGGGTGGAACGGCGCGACATGGAGTTCAAGAACGCGACCGTGGAGGAGATCGTGGAGTACTTCCTGGAAGGCTCGCGGCTGTATTACACGATCGACGACGACGTGATCATCATCTCCCCGAAGGTGCAACAGGCACGACAAGCGCGTGACCCGCTCGCGACCGTGCGCTTCACCGGCAAGGTGACGGACGCGCGCGGGACGCCCGTGTCGATGGTGAACGTCACGCTGAAAGGCTCCGCGTGGGGCGTTTCGACGAATGCCGCCGGGGAGTTCCAGCTGCAATTGCCCGCGCGCGACACGATCGAGCTGCTCTTCTCGCACGTCGGCATGGCGTCGCGGGTGTTCCGCTTCCTGCACCTGAAGGCGGGCGACACGCGGGAGCTGAACGTGACGATGGAGGAGGAACAGGTGTTCCTCGAGGACGTGATCGTCACCGGATACCAGACGATCCGCGAGTCCGAGATGGTCGGCTCGGTACACGTCGTCAAGCGCGAAGATCTCTTCTACGACGGCACGAACAGCATCGAGCAGATGCTGCAAGGGATGATCCCAGGGATGCTGGTGATGAACACCGACGGCCTCGTGGGCACCCGGCAGAAGGTACGCGTCCGTGGCACCTCGACGCTGCTGGGCAACCAGGAGCCGGTGTGGGTCGTGGACGGCATCATACAGGAAGATCCCTTGCCGTTCCGTGCCGAGGAGCTGAATAACATGGACCCGTCGAGCGAGGAGATGATCCGCTCGTTCGTCGGGAGCGCCATCGCGTGGCTAAACCCGAACGATATAGAGGACATCACCGTGCTGAAGGACGCCTCCGCCACGGTGCTGTACGGCGTGAAGGCCGCCAACGGCGTGATCGTCATCACGACCAGGAAGGGAAAGGAAGGACGCCTCTCTATCGGCTACTCCGGGGGCGCGAGCATCACCGGGAGGCTGACCTACGAGAAGATGAACCTGATGAACTCGAGGGAACGCATCGCCGTCTCCCGCGAGATGTACGAGCGGCGACTCTACGGGAGCAGGGGAGTAGAGGGCGTCGGCTACGAGTACGAGCTGAAACGCTACCTGAACAAGGAGATCTCCTACGACGACTTCAACGCCCGCGTGAAGGCCCTCGAGGAGTTGAACACCGACTGGTTCGACATCCTCTACCAGGCGCCCGTGAGCCACAATCACGGCCTGAACCTGTCGGGCGGCACGAACAACTTCTCCTACTACGCCTCCGCGTATACCCGCCAGAACAGGGGGACGGCGAAGGGGAACGACTCGCGGTCGTACGGCGCCTCGTTGAGGATCGACGCGCGGGTCAACGATCGCCTCTCGACAACCGCGCGCGTCTCGGCGAGTTATTCCGCGACGAACGGCTTCTACACGATCGATCCGTACAGCTACGCCACGCGATCCAGCCGCGCCATCCCCTGCTTCGACGAGAACGGCGACCGCTTCTTCTACAAGAAGGACGCCCAGGGATACCTTTATAATATACTCAACGAAATCGATAACACCGGCAACAAGAACGAGGAACGCGGCGCGTCCTTCTCCATGAACCTCCGCTACGACCTGTTCGCCGGCACGCGCCTCGAGTCGATCTTCAGCTACTCCACCAGCAACGTCAACGGGGAGACCCACGCCTCCGAGAACAGTTACTACATCACCCGTATCAGGGGTTACGAGGTCGGGGAGTACGAGGCGGGAGAGACCCCGTACACGCAGTCGCGCTTGCCGCACGGGGGAGAACTCAACCTGATGAACACGCGGACGAACGCCCTCACGTGGAGAAATAGCGTGACGTATAGCCGCCTCTTCGACGGCATACACCGCGTCGGGCTGGTGGCGGGGCAGGAGCTGAAAAGCACCACCAGGCAAGGGGAGTCGAGCACCGTCTACGGCTACTTCCCCGACAGGGGCAAGAACATCGTCCTGCCGCCGATCACGATCTCGAGCACGAGTAACGCGGAAATGCCCAACTCGATTTATAACACGATGAAACCCGTGATCACCGACACGCGCTCCAACTTCCTCTCCTTCTACGGGAGTCTCACCTACTCTTTCGACGAGCGCTACGTCGCCACGGGAAGCGCCCGCTCGGACGCCTCCAACCGCTTCGGGCAGGACAAGCGCCACCGCTTCCTGCCCGTGTGGTCGCTCGGCGGGCGGTGGAACGTGCACAACGAGCCGTGGATGAGGGAGCAAAACGTCATCAGCGAGCTGAACCTGCGCGTCACCCGCGGGTGGCAGGGGAACGTGCTGGAAGGATACGGCCCGGACCTCATCCTGCGCATCCCGACAGGATCGTCGAGCGACGCGCTCGTCAACCTGTATACCGGGGAGATGCAACTGAAAATACGCGCGCTCGCCTATCCCGACCTGCGGTGGGAGAAGACGAAGACGCTTAACCTTGGCGTCGACCTGGGGGTATTCAAGAACCGCTTCACGGCGTCGTTCGAGTATTACCGGAAACAAACCGAGGATATGCTCGTGAACGAGATGCTGGCGAAAGCCTACGGGATGGAGTCCATGCCGGTGAACGGGGGGAACATGCTCAACGAGGGCGTCGAGCTGGCGCTGTCGGGAACGGTGATACGGACGAAGAACCTCGCGTGGAGTCTATCGCTGAACACCGCCAAGAATCGCAACCGCCTCGACTCCGAGATCGACCGCTCCGCGCAGTGGCAGGCGGCCATCGGCGGGAACCTCAACAAGAAGGGATACCCCGTCTCCTCCTTCTGGGCCTTCCGCTTCGAGGGACTTGACCCGGATACCGGCGTGCCGCGATTCCACGTCCCGACGGCAGCGGAAAACCTGGAGGCGGTCTCCGACGTCACGGCGTACATGGTGCACGCCGGGAAGCTCGAGCCGGACTTCGCCGGGGGACTCTCGACGAACATCCGCTACAAGACGCTCACCCTCTCCTCGACGTTTAACCTGAGCATCGGGGCCAAGAAGTTCCTCTACAACATGTTCGCGAGTAGCACGCTCCCCAGCGCGTACGATAACCTCCCGAAGGAGTTCGCCGACCGGTGGACGCCGACGAACAGGGAGTCAACCATCCCGTCGATCCCCCAAAACGCCCTGAATAACGCCGGCAACGGCTTCACGGCAGGGGACGGGACGGCCATCTCCGCCATGTTGCCCGCGGGGACGTGGCTGAGCGTGTACAGCATGTACAATTACTCGGACGCGCGGGTCGTCGACGCCTCGTTCCTGCGCTGCAACGGCATCTCGCTCTCGTACTCCTTCCCGGTGGAGGTCGCGAGGCGATTCGCCATGAAGGATTTCTCGCTGACGGCATCCGTGAGCAACCCGTTCATTATCGTCAGCAGTGATTTCAAGGGCATGGACCCGGAGGTGGCCACCGGAAAGCAACCCATCAGCCGCACCTATTCTTTAAATATCAATGTCAGTTTCTAACGCGTGTGTATCATGAAAAAATACCTGTTTATTGTCCTCCTCGCCGGCACGACCGGGGGGTGCGATAGCTTCCTCGAGGAAAGCAGCCAGAACGAGCTGCGACCGAATAACGTGAACGATCTGAAACAACTGATCGTCGGCGAGGCATACCCGCTCAGCTGGGAGAATGCCGCCATGCCGCCCAACTTCGTTAGTTACCTCGACCTGATGACCGACGACATGGAGAATCATCCCGTGGACGAGGAGAATTTCGCGGCGGCCGTGGATCCGATGCTCAAGGGCGAAGGCCCGTTTACCTGGCGATTCGACATGTTCGAGGCGATGGAAGAGGCGGGCGCCTCCCGCGTCGATACCTACGAGCACTATTACCGCCGCGTCAAGGGGTGCAACGTCGTCCTCGAAGAACTCGACGCCGTCACCGGCAGCGCCGACGACAAGGCGCGCCTGCGAGGCGAGGCCCTGGCCCTGCGCGGGTACTACTATT
>JAIRKS010000182.1 GCA_031259905.1 Odoribacteraceae bacterium | reverse complement strand
ATCTCCCGCTGCTCTTATACTTGATGAAATATTATCATCGCTAAGGGGTACTCCTGTGTCGATTTTGATGCACCTTTGCCGGTGGAAAAAGTGCTTTGAGGATTCGAGCCGTGAACAGTGCCACTTGGGCCTTGGTTGGCTTGTTCGTCCAAACCTCAAGATTTGCCCAAGATCTTGTTACCGGGGAGTTCGTACCGGTTAAAAAGCACATTTCCTTTCCTGTATTGTCGATTGCTTCCAAAACCCTTGATGGGAATGTTTAACGAGGAAACAGTGTCTATGAAATAAAAATCACTATATCTATCTACAAAATGTTTTCCTCGTGAAGGTCAGCAATAACGAAATCATCATTATAGAAATAGTACGGTCTTTCCTCGACATCTTTAACCCGCATTTCTCCAACTCGGTCTTGTCCTTTTCCAAAAGTCCAGGATTAGAAAAATCCATGTTTACTTGGTCACTCACTTTGACACGTGATTGTTCCAGGATAAAACCAAAGCGTCTTTTTGCTTCTGGTGGTATCAATAAGTTTGTAAACTGTCCCGATTGTCACGTGTCAATTGGGGATTATCACGTGGCTTCGCAGCTTCTGGAGGGAGGGTGGCGGGAGGGGGATATTGTTGCATGCCCCCCGCAACTTGGCGCGAGGGCATGCGACGGCGGAAGAGGCGCGTTAGAGGATCATTTGCGGCATGAACTCGAAGCTGTTGTAGATGGGGCGGAGACGGTCGGTATTGTAGAACTTCCTGACGTCGACGAGCTTCTTGGTGCTGGTGATGATCTCGACGGGAGCGTTATCGTAGCGGCCGTTGCGGAGGATGACGAGGCGACCGTGGAGGCCCTTGTTGATGAGGTCGAGGGCGAGGTTGCCGTAGGCCATCGGGACGATGGAATCCATCGCGTCGGGGTTGCCGCAGCGGACCATGTAGCCGAGTTTCTGGTTGATGGTGTTGACGACTTCTCCCTTGTTGAAGCGGGGCGTGAGTTCCTTGAGCTTGAGGGAGACGATGTCGCCGATGCCGCCGAGCTTCTTGTGGCCGAACATGTCGGCCTCGTCGTTCTCGAAGGTCATCTCGCCGCCGGCACACGTGGCGCCCTCGGAGACGAGGACGACGGAGTACTTGCTGGGGTTCGTGTAGCGGTCCTCGCAGAGAAGCTCGGCGAGGCGCTCGATGTTGAAGGGGTGCTCCGGGATGACGCAGCGGTTGGCGGCGCCGGCGAGGGTGGGGAGCATGGCGGTGAAGCCGGCGTAACGGCCGAAGACCTCGAGGACGAGAACGCGCTCGTGCGAGCCGGCGCAAGTGCGCAGGTCGTGGGTCATGGCGATGGTGCGGGTGATGCACGTGCTGAAGCCGATGCAGTAGTCGGTGCCGGGGACGTCGTTATCCATAGTTTTGGGTATGGCAACGACCTTGACGCCTTCCTGGCTGAGGCGGACGGCGTAGCTGAGGGTGTCGTCGCCACCGATGGGGATGAGGTAGTTGATGCCGATGAAGTCGAGGTTGGCGAGGACTTCGGGGGTGAGGTCGTTGACGTCATCGGTGTACTTGTCCTGGAGGTGCGCGGGGACCCTACCGCGGGGGACGTGCGAGGCGCGCGTGCGGGAGGAGTGGAGGAAAGTGCCGCCGGTGCGCCCGGCCTTGTTGACGATTTCCTCGGTTAGCTCGTAATAGTGGGCGGAGTTGTCGGCGCGCGGGTCGCGTACCATGTCGACGAGGCCGCCCCATCCCCTGCGGATGCCGATGACCTTGTAACCTTCGCGTAATGCCCTGATGGTGACGGCGCGTATGGCGGGGTTTAAGCCGGGGACATCCCCGCCGCCGGTGAGGATACCGATGATCCCCCTTGTTTTGTCGTGTTTCATGTGTAGTGTTTTTTTGGTGAAAAATCGAACGAAGGTAAACAAAAGGGGCGGTTCTTACGCGCTTTCCCGCGTGAAGTATGTATATTTGTCGAGTTTTTTGGGATATGTGATATGATTGCTTTTAGTATTGGACATGTTCATTTATTGCCCGGGGGCGCCGGCGCGCGGGGAATTTTCGCCGTCGTGCTGGCGCTGCTCGCGGTATACGCGTGCCGGCTGCTCTACAGGACGATCGTGATCGCGCGGGCGGGGACGTCCGCCGCGCGTGACGACGGGGAGGTGGAAGGCGTCTCGGTGATCATCACGGCGCGCGATAGCGTGGCCGCGCTGGAGGAGAACTTGCCCGCCTTCCTGGAGCAGGAGCACGACGAGGGGAAGTACGAGGTGATCGTCGTCGACGATGGCTCCGTGGATGGCACGAGCGAGTTCCTGGCGAGGACGCGGGAGGAGTGCCCGCTGTTGCGCTGCACGCGCGTTTACCCGGGCACGAAGTTCCGTTTCACGAAGAAACTCGCTATTAATATAGGTGTCCTCGCGGCGCGTCACGACGTGTTGCTCTTTTCCGAGGCCGGCTGCCGTCCCGCCACGCGCTCGTGGGCGCGGGCGATGGGCTCCTGTTTCGACGGGGAGACGGCGGTCGTCGTTGGTTACTCGAACTTCAAGGATGGCAAGTGCCGCTTCGCGTGGCGTCGTCACGCGCGGTTCGCCCGTTTCCTGGAGGTGCTGCTACACGTCGGGCAGCGCGCCCCTCTCCTGGGCGACGGCTGCAACATGGGCTACAGGAAGTCCTGCTACATGCAGGCGCGCGGCTTTGCCGGTGACACGCAGTCCTACGCGGGATACGACCATGACATGGCACGCGTGCTCTCCGCGCGGGGAAAGGTGAAGGCGTGCGTGTCGCCGGGGAGCTTCATGCTGGTAGACGATCGCGACGAGGAGAGGGTGACGGGCGACACGTCCCGCTACTTCGCGTGCAAGTCGAGGTGGCCGCTGGCGCTGCGGCTGCGGGAAGGGATGGACGCGGCGGCGCGGGCGGGAATCTACCTGCTGTCGCTGTCGCTGGTATTGACGGGAGTGCTGCCGGCGTACGCGTTATTACCGGCGGTGGTGGTATTCGTGCTGGACGTGGCCTCGGCGCGTTTCCTCGCCCGACGTTTTCACCAGCAGGGATTGTTGCTCGCCTCGCTCGTCGCGCACGCGGCGGGATTCGCTTACAGGTGGTACTGGCACGGGTACTCGTTCTTTAACCCGGGAAAATGGAGATAGTCAACAATCTTTCGGAAAAAGCCTTGCACGATTACGCGATCGTGAAACAGGCCATAGCGGGAAACGAGAAGGCGTTCGAGGAATTGTTCCAACGCTACAGGGAGTCCGTCTTTTTCATGATCCTCAAAATGGTAAACAACAGTACCGATGCCGAGGATTTGATGTTCGAGGCCTTCGAGAAAGCCTTCTCCAGCTTGAACTATTACTCCCCGCAATATGCGTTCAGCACGTGGCTCTTCAAGATCGCTTCCAATAACGCGATCGACTTTATCCGCAAGAAGAAAACCATGATCGTCTCCTTCGACAAGCACGACATCCACGCGGACGAGAAGGGAGCAATCTATAACATCCAGGCGGACATGCTAAGCCCCGAAGAAGAGGCCATCCGGGAACAACGCGCGCGCTTCACGCGGGAAAAAGTAGCCTTGCTAAAGGGAAGGTACAGGCAGCTCATCGAGTTGCGCTACTTCGAGGAGTACTCCTACGAGGAGATCGCCAGGGCATTGCGGATACCCCTGGGGACGGTCAAGGCCCAGCTCTTCCGGGCGAGGGAATTACTCTTGAACATACTCGAAAAAAGCGAGATCCCGGGGAAGGAGGAATACCTGTGAACGGGAACAACGGGGACGCCTGCCAGGGAATTCTTCACGCGAAAAGAAAGAAGAATGCAAGCGGAAACAAGAATATTCACGTCGCGCGGCTCGAACGGGAGAGCTGCGGAAACTAATAATTCACCCATTAACTGATTTGTTTTTATGAAAAATGTACTTTTAGGAGTAAACGTGTTACTGGTAATCGCCGTCGCGGGCTTATACGCCCTGTATTTCTCCGGCAAGCCGACGACGACAAGCGCGGGAGAAGAGAACATCTCTCGCGGGACGAAAAACGGGGTCGCCTACTTCAACATGGATTCCCTGCTCGACAACTACATCCAGGCCAGGGAACTGAACGAGGCTTTCATGAAAAAAAGAGAAGCCGAGCGAACCGAACTCAACTACAAGGTAAAAATGTGGACAAGAGCCGGGGAAGAGTTCCAACGAAAGGTGGACAACAACGGCTTCCTCACCAGGGAACGCGCCAACCAGGAGTACGCCGAACTGGTGGCGCAAAAAGAAAACCTGGAAAAGCTGGAAAAAGAGATGCACGACGTCACGCTCAGGGAACAAGTAGAACTGAACCGCAAGCTGTACGACGTCATCATCTCCTTCCTCACCGAGTACAACAAGGAAAAGGAATACAGCATGATCCTCAGCACCACGCTCGGCGGGAACGTCTTCTACGCCGAACCCGGCCTCGACATCACCCGCGACGTGGTCGACAGGCTCAACGCCCGCCACGCCGGGAAACAAGAATAACGCGCGACGGCCAACGAGCGCCGAACGAACAACCCCTTTTACCCGGTAAAACATGAAAGACTTTCATTATTCGATGGAAATAACGGCAGACCCGGCGGAGGTCTTCGCGGCATTGACGAACCCCTTCCAGATCGAGGCGTGGAGCGGCTTCCCGGCAGAGATGAAGGCGGAAGAAGGCTTCCTCTTCTCGCTCTGGGACGGGGACATCTGCGGGATGAACCTGAAAGTGCTGCCCGGTCGGCTGCTCGTGCAAGAGTGGTTCTTCGGCGAAACGGAACACCCGTCCATCGTGACGCTGCGCCTGAAAAAAGCGGGCGACAAGACGCGCGTGGAACTCGAGCACGTGAACATCCCCGACGACGTGCACGACGAGATCACCAGGGGCTGGAAAGAATACTACCTCGCGGCCGTCAAGGGAATGTTAGAAATGTATTAACACGCGGGAACGCGACAAGTAAAACCTTAATAATCTTGAAACATGAAATTCTTTATCGACACGGCAAACCTCGAACAAATCAAGGAAGCCAACGACATGGGCGTCCTTGACGGCGTCACCACGAACCCCTCCCTGATGGCAAAAGAAGGCATCAAGGGAGAGGAAAACTGCAGGAAACACTACGTCGACATCTGCAACATCGTCAACGGCGACGTCAGCGCGGAAGTCATCGCCACCGACTACGCGGGCATGATCCGCGAGGGCGAAGAACTCGCCGCCCTGCACCCGAACATCGTGGTCAAAATACCCTGCATCGCCGACGGGATCAAGGCCA
>JAIRKS010000084.1 GCA_031259905.1 Odoribacteraceae bacterium | reverse complement strand
GAGGAGGTGAACAACGCGTTTATCGCCGCGATGCGCGACCGTTACGAGGAGGTCGCGAAACGTCCCGCGACGCGCATGAGGGAGGCCCGCGCGGCCGTCGACAAGACGTTTCACGCGCTCGTCGCCCGCCTCGAGGCGGTGATCACGCTGAACGGTATCGATTTCACTCCCGAACTCGCGCCGTTCGTGGCCGAGTTCAACGCTATCGCTACACGCTACAAGAATATCCTCGCCATCGAGCACGGACGCCGCGCTGCCGCCGCCGGCAAGGACGAGAACGCCACCGACGGGAACGAGTTTCCCGACGAGGACAACGAGTCCCCTGTCGAGGGTCAGCAACAGTAAAGAGAGTTTTTATCTTGGTGCACCACGTTAGAGTGCCTCCATGTTTTATGTTTCACCGGGGAGCAGTACCGCGAGGGATCCTCCCCGGTCTTTTTATCCCCTCCCTGACCAGGCAGGGGGAAAGTGGTTTCCCCCTGCACCCCCTCCAGCCCGTAGCACGGGCAGGCAATAAACTGGCCGGACGTGACGGGAGGACGTGATGAATGGAAATCAAGCTTCCGTTAGAGGGGCAACAAGCGAGGGAGGGTGCTTGCAGAAAACTGCAAGTTCCCTCCCTCGCTTGTTGCCCCTCTAACGGAAGCTACATCGCCCGCGCTTCAAGTTTTCCTCGTCACGCGTGGCCAGCTTAATGCCTGCCCGTGTTACGGGCTGGAGGGGGGTGCAGGGGGGAAACCACTTTCCCCCTTGCCTGGTCAGGGAGGGAGGGTGGCACGTGTTGCTTGTTGTTTGAAAAAGCATACATTCGCGTCGATGCAAACGAGTGATGTAGATATTCTCCAGATTTCGCGTCAGGATCGCGGGCGTGGCGTTCGGTTACTCTTCGAGCGCTACTATCGCCCGTTGGTGCTATACGCCGGCACGCTCCTTCGCGATGAATTCACGGCAGAAGACATCGTGCAAGACCTCTTCGTTCGCCTGTTAGAGGGGAACTACCTGGAGAGGGTAGACCCTCGCGCGTTGCGATCCTACCTGTACTCCTCCGTGCGCAACCGTTGTTACACGCGCGGGGTCGAGAAAGACGCGTTGCGGCTGGCCCTGGATTACACGCGGGTGGAGATCGCCGAGGAGGTACTCTCCTCGTTAAACCAGCAGCTTGTCGACGAGGTAATGCGGGTCATCAACCGGTTGCCCGCGCAGACGCGCCGCGTGCTCGAGGGCGTGCTGATGCGGGACATGGAATACCGGAAAGTCGCCGAGGAACTACACGTCTCCATCAACACGGTAAAAACACTGCTCGGTCACGGGCTACGCGTCCTCCGGGAGACATTCCGGGAGAAAGACGCGTGGATCGGGATTTTTTTCGCGCGTCTCGTTCACCCGTCGGGGTCTCTTTTCAGTCTTATTTTAAAAAGAGACGCGCATGAACATACCGGAATACATAGAAGACATCATCGGAAAAACGTCGTCGGGGCAAGAAAACGCCCTTGAACGCCGGCAATTAGACGAGTGGCTGCGGGAATCCCCGGAGCACGGGAAGTGGTATCGCGAGCTCGCGAGGGCGTGCGACCTGGGGAGGTTCTCGCTCAAGTGGGACGGCATCGCCGTCGAGAGCGCCTGGGAGAGGGTCATGGCACGTTACACGCGCGCTCGTCGCCGCGTTCGTTATTCCGTGGCCGCCGCCTCGCTGGTCGTGCTAGCGGGAATTTACTTCTTGTACACCCTCGTCCTGTCGCCTGGCGGCGACGTGCCGGTCGCGGTCATCCCGCCCGGCGAATTCAAGGCGGTACTGACGCTCGCCGACGGGCGGCAATTGTTCCTGGACAAGAAAGAAGACGCGAGGATCGATGACGCGTGGACGGAAATTCACGACGATCACGTCGCGGGAACGAAGACGTTGTATCACGAGATCATGATCCCGGCGGGTGGCGAGTTCCACCTGACGCTCCCCGACGGCACGTTCGTTTACCTGAACGCGGCGTCGCGCTTGCGTTTCCCGGCTGGCTTCTCTCCCGGCAGCCCGCGGGAAGTGACGCTGGAAGGGGAGGGGTATTTTGAAGTAGAGCGCGGGACTTCCCCCTTCATCGTTCACGCGCGTGGGGTGGACGTCCGCGTGCTGGGCACGAGCTTTAACGTGATGGCCCACGAGGAAGACGCGCGGGTGGAGGTGACGCTGGTGCAGGGAGAGGTGAGCGCGCTCGCCGGTGGAGAGGAGTGGCGGCTGTTGCCCTCCCGCCAGCTGGTGATGAACCGTGAGACGGGCGAGTGTACGGTGAGGCAGGTGAGCAGGGTGGAGGCTTACGTGAACTGGAAAAATGGCGTGCTGGACTTCGATGCCATGCCGTTGGAGGAGTTGTCCGCGAGGTTGGGCCGGTGGTACAACGTCGTGTTTTTCTTCCCCGACGATAGGTTGAAGGAGTTACTGTTTACCGGGTCAGTAAAGAAATACGAGAACATCGACTATATCCTGGACTTGATCGGCGCGACGACAGACGTGACCTTCAAGATCGACGGGAGGGAAATTACAGTTAACAAGAAATAATCAAGAGAAAAAGAAGCGGCCGGTACGTGGTGCAAAGACTTCCCGGCCAGCTTCGAGTATAAACCAAAATAAACACAGCTAATGTATGGAAAAAAGCAACGCGTCGTACCTTATTTTATTAAGAAATAAATCACGAGATTTAGCGAGAATGATGAGATTAACGTGTCTACTGTGCGTGTGTTTCACCTGTAGCCTTTCGGCGAGAGGTCTCTCCCAGCAGAAAGTGAACATGCAGTTGGGTGAAACGAGTATGAAAACCATCCTGGAGAAGATCCGCGAGCAGACGGGGAGGGTCGTGATCTATAACGACGACCGGCTGACGGGGAGACCGAAAGTAGTCGCCAACTTCACGGATACCCCCGTGGAGGAGGTGCTCTCGAAGGTACTCCAGGGAAGCGGGATGACCTACAAGTTCGTGGACGAGTACATCGTGATCGTCCCGGGAACGATCGTCGATGACCAGGGGCAGGTCAGGCAGGTGACCATCCGCGGGACGGTGAGAGAAAAAGACGGGACGCCCCTGCCCGGCGTGACGATACTCCTGAAAGGAACGGAAAGCACGGGCGTATCGTCGGGCATCGACGGGAAATACTCGTTGACTGTCCCGACGGCCGGCAAGATCGTGCTGCAATTCTCTTTCATCGGCATGGTGACCAGGGAAGTGGAATACGCCGGCGAGGGGGAACTGGACGTGGTGCTGGAAGAAAGCACGACCGAGATGGAGGAGGTGGTGGTGGTTTCCACGGGTATGTTCGAGCGCGGCGTGAACAGCTTCACCGGCTCGTTTGCCTCCTACCGGGGGGAAGACCTGAAGCGGATCAGCACACAAAACGTGCTGGTGGCGTTGAAGACGCTGGACCCGGCGTTCCGGATCACCCCGAACAACCAGTTTGGTTCTGATCCCAACAAGATGCCGGACATAGACATCCGCGGGAAGGCCAGCGTGATCAACATGGAGGCGGAATTCTGCGGCGACCCGAACCTCCCGCTCTTCATCCTGGACGGCTTCGAGGTCTCGCTCGAGACGGTCGTGGATCTTGACATGGAGCGCGTCTCCGGTCTCGTCGTCCTGAAAGACGCGGCCTCCACGGCGATGTACGGTTCTCGCGCGGCCAACGGCGTGATCGTTATCGAAACGAAACGCCCGCGCCCGGGGAAATTAGATTTCAGGTATAACGGGGTGCTCACGGCGGCGATGCCGGATCTTACCGTCTATAACATGATGAACGCCGCCGAGAAACTGGAGTTCGAGCGGTTGACCGGCTATTACGATGGCACGACGATAGAGCCGGATTTTGACCTGAAAAAGTTGTACAACAAGAAACTCGCGTGGGTACAAAGCGGCGTCAATACTTACTGGCTGAGCGAGCCGGTGCGCGTAGGGTTGACGAATAAACATAGCGCCACCGCTACCGGCGGGACGGAAGCCATGTATTATTCCCTGGGCGTGGACTACGCGAGCAACCAGGGCGTCATGAAACAATCGGGAAGAAATGTGCTGGGATTTAACGTGAACATGAACTACCGGGCAACAAAGGTGCTCCTCAACGATATCTTTACCGTGGGGTACACGACGGAACGGGACGCCCCGGAGTCCTTTGAAACTTACTTGAAGACGAACCCCTATTACCCCAGGGGATCAACGCGGGAGCCTTTCCTGGACGAGTATACCATCTGGACCACGCCCGTGCGCGTCTCCAACCCGTTGTACAACGCCTCGCAGAATTACCTGAGTGAAAGGACAACGTTGGAGCTGCGGAATAACTTCAAGGTGGAGTTTTTCCTCACGGAAGCGCTCAAGTTGAGCGGGAAGGTGAATATCACGAAGACGTTGAACACGGGCGAAACGTTCAAGTCTCCCTATCATACCGATTACGCGAACGTCAACAGGCTGGAAAGAGGATCATACACGAAATCTACCCGCGACCGCTTCTTGTACAGCGGGGATTTCACCGTCACGTACGGGCGTTACTTCGACGATTCGCACCAGGTCAATATCGTGGGACGCGTGGACTTCTCCTCGTCGAAGAGCCGGAACGATGCCTTCACCGCGATCGGCTTCCCGGACGACTTGATCCCTAACCCCTCCTTCGCGAACCGGTACGCCCTCTCGAGCAAGCCCTCGTACGGCGAGAGCCTGTCGAGAAGCGTGAACTATATCGCGAACCTGAACTATAGCTTTAAGGATCGCTACGCGTTGGACGTTAACCTCCGCGGTGACGGCTCGACGAACTTCGGGCGGAACAGGAAATACACTACCACTTACTCGCTCGGCGTCGCCTGGAACATACACCGGGAGAGTTTCGCCAGTCAATGGGCCGATCGCCTGAAGCTGCGCTTCTCGTACGGGAATCCGGGGAACAACAACTTCTCGCTGGACACCGATTTAAGCTACAAGTACAACACCTCGTCCCAGAACGTCTTCGGCGTGGGCGCGAACGTGAACACCTTCTCGAACGAGAACCTGGACTGGCAGAAGACCCGCGACATGAACCTGGGGCTGGATATCGCCGTCTTCAACAACCGTTTCACGTTCAACACGGACGTCTACCGGAAAGTCACGGACCCGTTGCTGGTACAGATCGACGTGGCCCCCTCCACCGGTAGCGGGAAGTACATCACGAACTTCGGGCGGAGCGAGATTCGCGGCTACACCTTCCAGACCTCCTTCCGCTTGATCAAGACCCCGGCAACCTCCTGGACGGTGCACGCCACGGGGAGCCACTACAAGACCACGTACAGCAAGATCGGCAATCGCCTCGCGTCCATGAACACGGAATTGCAGAAATCATCGCTGAAACGTTTCCGTGACGGTTACGGCCCGGACGACATCTGGGCAGTGCCTTCTGCCGGGATCGATCCCGTCAGCGGGGAGGAGATCTTCATCCGGAGGGACAACTCCTATACTTTCGTTTACAACGCGAAGGACGAGGTCGTCGTCGGGAATACCCAGCCGGCACTGACCGGGACGGTCGGAACGACGGTCGCGTGGAAGAGTCTTACGTTTAGCGCGTACCTCCGGTACAGCGTCGGGGCGGATTATTATAACGAGAAGCTATACGAGAGGATCGAGAACATCACGCGGGAAAAGGCCATCACGTACAACCAGGACAAGCGAGCGCTGTACGATCGTTGGCAGAAGCCGGGCGACCGGGCAAGATACCGGAACATCGTGCCGCCTAACGAGAACTCGGAGACGTATCGCGCTCCCGTGACCGATCGCTACGTGCAACGCGAGAATTACCTCAAGGGCGAGTCGTTCAACCTGACCTACGACTTCCGGGGGCAACCGTGGCTCGGCCGGGTGGGCCTGGCAAACGCGAGGCTAAGCGCCACGCTGAACGAAGCGTTTGAATTTTCCACGGTCCGCGCGGAAAAAGGAATCACTTACCCGTTTAATCGCTCGTTGTCCTTCGCGCTTAACGTGACATTTAAATAAATAAGGAGTATGAAAAGAAAAGGATTTTTTTACGTGCTGCTGTCGGGCATGATGTTGTTATCATGCGACAGCTGGCTGGATCACGCGCCGTACGATAAGGTCGAGGCCACCAAACTGTACACGACGGAAGCGGGCGCACAAAAGGCGTTGAACGGCCTGTACCTCTCCCTTCTCGATCGCGACCTCTACGGGGAGAGCCTCACCGCGGTCACGCTGGACGTGCTGGCCCAACTCTATTATATCCCGAACGAGCATCGCCTCGTCAACTTGCGCGAGTACGAGTTCGATATATTGAACCCGAGGCTCGCCGTCGTCTGGAAGAAGATCTACCTGTTGATCGCCGAGTGCAACATCTTCCTGGAGGAGATCGAGAAAAACCAGGCGGTCTACCCGGCGGAGAATTACAAGTTGTACCGCGGGGAGGCCCTGGCCTTGCGTACCTTCTTGCATTTCGACCTCTTCCGTCTCTTCGGGCCGCTTCATGCCGGGGACATGGACGTGATGGGCAAGGAGTATATCCCTTATTACGAACGTTACACGGCCATCCCGACCCCTTACAGCACGGGGACAGAGTTCGTGAGTTACCTCTTCAGGGATATAAACGCGGCCATCGCGCTCCTGAAAGATGACCCGATCCTGACCGACGGCGTCGGGTGGGACAGGGAAGATTTCTGGGGGTATCGCAGCTTCAGGATGAACCTCTTTGCCGCGCAAGCGCTGAAGGCCAGGATGTACTTGCACGCGGGAGACAAGGACAACGCCTATCGCGTGGCGACGGCCCTCTTGTCGGATCGCGATCCGGACACGGGAGAGGGTAACCGGTTCTCGTCCATTATTACCCGGCCGCCGGCCGTCACGAACAACACCTGGGAGCCGATGCTCTTCACGGAGTTCCTTTTCGGTATGCACGATCTGAATCGCGAAGAGGTGCACCGCTCCAATTTCAGCATCGACCTGTCGGCTGCCTCCATATTGTTGGGGTCTACCTCCTACCTCTCTGCCCTTTTCAACGAGCCGGAAGACGCGCGGGCGACGATCTGGTCGCCGGTAGACATCGGCGGGAGCATCAGCGTCAGGGGATTCACGAAATATCGCGTCGTTTTCGTCAGCGCTTCCAACCCCGGAGATCCTTACCGCTACCAGGTGATACCGTTGATCCGCGCCGGGGAGCTATTCCTCATCGCCGCGGAGGCCGCGGTGACGGACGCGGAGCGACGCCTCTGGCTCGAGGCGCTGAGGGAACGGCGAGGCTTCCAGCGGCAGAATACCACGCGGTTCTCCGACGCGGAGCTGGTCGATTTGCTCGCGAAGGAGCACGCGAGGGAGTTCTACGGCGAGGGACAGTATTACTATTACCTGAAACGCAACAACGTCCGCTCGATCGCCAGCAACAGCTCCACCTATAACGTGACAATGCAAGACAGCTATTATCGCTTTACCGTGCCTGAAACGGAAGAGAACAACCGGAAATAAGAGAACATGAACAAGACAATCATAACATGCATGACCCTCGCGCTCTTCGCGTGCGCGGAGGAGAACCTGAAGTTGTACGATGGCGGGCAGGCCATTTACTTCCAGGTGTTAGAAGTGAACACGCGGCGTATCCTCGACACGGTCGAGTTCGGCTTCGGGCCGACGGCCTACACGGAGTACGCCTTCGAGATCCAGGTGAAAGCGACCGGCGACGTGATGGACGTCGATCGCCAGTTGAAAGTAAAGGTAGAGAACACGGTAAACGCCGCGCGAGGCCGCGACTTTGACGTGGACAACGAGTTCCTCTTCCCCGCGGGAGCGTCGGACGCGCGTGTCGTCGTGAAGCTGTACCGCGGCCCGGAGGACGACGACACCACGCGCTTCGTCACGCTGCGCCTCGAGCCGAACGAGTTTTTCACGACCAACCTGCCTTATCGCTACCGGAGCACCTCGGATAGCGTGGACGTGACGCGCGTCACCGTGCAATTCACCTCCGCCATGCCGAAGCCCAGGTATTACATGGACGTCATGATGGGATATTTCTCCGTCGACAAGCTGCTGCTCGTGAACGAGCTGTGCAACATGACCTACGACAAGTGGAACAACGAGCGCGTCGCGGCAATGACCATGATGGGCTACTCGCAAACGCTGAGAAACTACCTGCAATACAGGGTATCGCTCGGGCAGGAGATGGCGATCAAGGATCCCAGCCCCAAGTCCAACCGGGGATACATGTGCCTGGGAGCCGGATACATGACGGCGTACGGCCCGGACGTCGTCATCCCACCCGAATGGCCGGACGCCCCGCAACGCGCCCAATAGTCGCGGGCCAATCCCTTTAAATGAATTAAATACTAAAGCAATGAAGAGATATATCAAGACATGGAGACTCTCCCTGTTGCTCGCGATAACGGCCGCGGCCTGTTACTCGGACAAGGGAAACTACACTTACGACTGGCTGCCGGGGGTTGTCATCTCCGGCCTGAAGGACACCACCGTCAGCGCGGGAGAACGCCTGCGCGTGGAGCCGGTCATATCGAGCGTGATCACGGAGGCGTACAACCGCCAGCAGGTCCTGCAAGAGTTCCGTAACCCGGACGACTACACCTACGCGTGGGAAGCGCGGACGCGCACGAAGACCCTCCGCGGGACGCTCGGCCACGGCATCGTCCTCGACACGACGATCAACCTGGCGATCTCGGAAGAAGCCTACTGGGTCATCTTCAAGGTGACGGAGAAAAAGTCCGGGGTCATCTACCAGGAATCATTCCTGTTGACGGTCAAGAACGAGATTGCCAGCGGACTGGTACTCCTCTACGAGGACGCGGAAGGGCTGGCGGAGCTGGACGTGGCGGGCGTGACGCCGGCCGGGGAAGATCGTTACGTGGCGGGCGTGCTCGGGCAGGTCGACTTCCCCTTCCGCGACGGCGGAGCGAACTTCGTCGAATTCGAGTCCGCCCGCGACCACCTCTGGGTGGGCACGGGCACCGGCACCGGGTGGCTGAACCGCCTCACCTTCGCGTGGAAGGACTCGCAGGTCGCCCAAGTGCACATGACCCAGGCGAAGCCGGCCGGCTACACGTTCCAGGACATGGTCTACACGTCGGGCTACTGGTTCTTCGTCACGGCCGAAGGGGAGGTCTCCCCGTACAGCTCCAACGCCGCGGCAACGGGAATGATCTGCGCCTCGATCAACCTCCTCCCGCCGGGCGTGTCGGCCATTGACGAGAAATACCAGGAGATCAAGATCGCGCCGTACTTCGGTGGCGGGGCGATCAACAGCGCGCTCTTCTGGGACGAGACGAACAAGCGGATGCTTAAGTGCCCCATCAACTCGACGGCGACGATGGCGACGCCCACGCGCCTGCCGGACACCGAATCGTTCCACGGCCACGAGTTGCGCTTCATGGCCACGGCGGGGCTGGTGACGGGCGCCGTGCTGAAAACGCCCGCGGGCGAGTACCTCTACGCCAACTACGTCTACAACTCGTCGGGGGCAGCGTACGAGTACAGGCCGGAGTTCACGCGCGTGCTGGTGAACACGAACGGCTTGCTGGACCAGGCGAAAAACATGACGCTCAGCCACACGACGACCCCCTTCATATACTTCTCCGTCGGCAACAAGCTCTACGTCTACCGCGAGGGCGAGGGATGCGCGGAGGTCAACACGGGGGGAGTGGCTGCGTTCGGAGAGATCACGTGCGTCAAGTCGCTCTACGAGTACGCCAAGCAGGCACAGCTGATCGTGGCCGACAACTCCGCGGGGGGCGGGGGGACGCTTTACGCGTTCACGATAGACCCGGCGGAGTCCAGGCAACTGACCCTCGTCAAGAAGGTCGAGGGAACGCCCGCCAACGTGAAAGACATAACCTACTTGTATTGACCTCAAGCAGACACGGGAACGGGAAAGATCGTTACCGCGCCGGCCGCGACCGCGCCCACGGGATTGCCCGGGCAGCCGGTCGCGGCCGTGACGTCATCACCAACGCCCCCCGTGGCAAACTCGCCATCCTGTTGCCGGGACGCGCGGGGGAAATCCTCCCCAAAAGCCCGAATAGAGTAGACGTCAGGGTGAATAGAGTAGACATAATCGGCGAAAGTGTCGACATTATTGGTAATAGTGTCGACATTATTGGTAATAGTGTCGACAGTATTGGTAATAGTGTCGACAGTATTGGCAATAGTGTCGACAGTATTGGCAATAGTGTCGACAGTATTGGCGAAAGTGTCGACAGTATTGGCGAAAGTGTCGACAGTTTTTTCTGCAAAGTTGACATGATTGGCTGTAAAGTTGACATGAATGACGGTAACAGTGACGTGATGGACGGCAACGTCGACACTGCCTGGAGCGCCTCGTTTACAGCAAGAAAGAGGCAATGCCCGGCAGGTTTCGGGCGGCATTCAACGCGTGCCGGGCGACACCCGGCGAGAGCTATCCCCTACCGGGATTTATTTACATTTGCATGATTAGATTAAACGAACATGAACCTGATGAACTCGTTCACCCGCGCGCTTCCCGCGCTTATCCTCGCGTTCCTCCTCTCGTGCCAGGACGGGAAGGTGGAGAACAGGCTGGACGCCTCGTTATCCGCGAGCGAGCTTCCCGGTAGCGCCGGGAGTATCGACCTGGTGATCACCACGAACGGGAAATGGACGGTGACGACCTCCACCGCGTGGTTGCGCCCCGACGCCGGCACGGGCACGGGTGACGCCGTCGTCAAGATCGTCGTCTCCGCCAACGACGTCACGGGCGAGCGCACGGCAACCGTCACCGTGAAGGGAGAAACGACGACCAACGACCTTACCGTCAAACAACGGGGACTTGTCCTCGACATCTCCCCGGCGTCGATCACCTTCCCGGAGGATGCCTCGCCCGCGACGCTCTACATCACGAGCACGCGGGAATGGGAAATCCGTAACGCGGGCGACGCCGCGTGGTGCTCCTTCAGCCAGACGAAAGGCGACGGGAACGCCCTCATCACGCTGACGCCCGCCCCGTTGACCGACCGGTTGACCCCGCGCGGCCCCGTGGACATCGTCATCGGGAGCGGCAACGCGAGCAAGCGCCTCTCCCTGAAACAAGAATTCTCCGCCGGCGAGATCTACAGCGACGGGGAGATCGTGATCTACCGCCAGGGAACGGTCGCCAATCCCGTGAAAATCGCCGTCCTGGGCGACGGCTTCATCCGCGAGGATTACCGGCACGGCGGCGCGTTCGACCAGGCCATCGGCAAGATGATGGATGGCTTTTTCGAGGTAGAGCCGTTCAAAACGTACAAGGAATATTTCACCGTCTACAAGATCGTCGCGTACTCCAACGAGCGGGGGGCCACCGTCGAAAAGGCCTTTACCTCCGGGAGTAAAGCCCCGAAACAAACGCGCGACACGCGCTTCAAGTCGGTACTGACGGGAGGAGGCTCCACCTACATCTCCGGGGACAACGACGAGGTGCTCGCGTGGGCCAGGAAAGTGCCCGGCATCGACCTCTCCAAGAGCGGGATCTTCCTGCTCGTCAACCTCGACGCGTGGGCCGGGACCGCCACCTCGTGGACGGACGGCAAGTTTATCGCCCGTGGCACTTACGACACCAACGTGGTGGGAAGAATGTTGCACGAGGGAGGAGGCCACGGCTTCGGTCGCCTCAAGGACGAGTACATTAACTACGAGACGACCATCGCCGACTCCGTCAAGAACGTCATCAACACGCGCCAGGCCAACGGTTGGTGGCAGTACGCGGGGAACGTCGACCTCACCGGTAGCCTCGAGCGAGTCCACTGGAATCACTACTTCACGATCTCCGGGTACGATCGCGTGAACCTCTTCGAGGGCAACTGCCTGTACCGCTACGGCGCCTGGAAGCCGGAATCCACGAGCATCATGGAGAGATCAAGCTACCTTTATTTTAGCGCCCCCTCGCGCGAGGCGATCGTGCGACGCGTCTTCGAACGCGCCGGAGAGGAGTTCGACTTTGATGATTTCCTGGCCAGGGACGTTAACACGTTGCCGGCAAACGTGACGCGGGGCGTGCTCGCCCCGGAGGTGCTGGCCGAACCGGTGGAGCTGTAATCCCCGGCGGCCCGCGCGTGATGCTTTGCCCGCGCCGTTCGTCCTTTTCCCTTCCCTTGATGCCACCGGCCTTGTCCGGCTTCGCGTGCGCCCTTGTCCACGGGGGCGCGCTTGTCGTGTAAAAAGTCGGGATCATTCGCTTGCTGGTGTCGTTTTTCTTACTAATATCGCGAAGGGTTATACTCGCGTGTTCGGGGACAATCCTTCTCGCGTCGTGGCGTAATGTGTAGTGAAAAATATTGTATTGTTTGTTGTTTAAAGTGACCTGCTCCAGGAGGGCGTTGAAATGAAAGAAGATTTACTATTAAAACATTTTATCGAGACGATGAAATCACGGCTCGTGCCGGGAGAAAATCTCGCCACGCGCCTGATGGAGTCGTTGTGTATTGGACGGGAAGCCGTTTATCGTCGCTTGCGCGGCGAGGTGCCCTTCACGTTCGAGGAAATAGCAGTTATCTCCAGGACATTGAGGATCTCCCTGGATGAACTCGCGGGGGAAAAAGACCCGGTGTTTGTTCCTTTTTATCTCTCGCGGACGCGGATTGTCGACGAGGAGTGCCCGAAAGAGGAGGTGACGAACCTCGCGGCGCTTTTCGACAAGGCCAAGGCGCGTCGCGACCCGAATTCCGAGGCGGGAATCGCGTTGAACACGCTCCCGGTGTTGCTCATGATGGATTATCCCCGGTTGCTGAAGTTTAGGGTATTCAAGTGGCTTTACCAGCGCGACGGCGGGAACGAGGCGAAGCCGTACGACGAGGTGGTCATCCCGCGGAGCCTGTACCGCCACGGGATGGAGCGACTTCTCTCGCTGACCGAGATAAGCAGCGTCTCGCTGATCCTGGACAAGATGTTGTTCGCCCACGTGATCAATGACATTCGCTCCTTCTCGCTGATCGGCCTGCTCTCCGCGGGGGACGTGCAGGAGATCAAGGGGGACTTGTCCGGGCTGCTCGACGAGCTGGAACGAATCACCACGACGGGGGAAAACCGGATGGGG
>JAIRKS010000019.1 GCA_031259905.1 Odoribacteraceae bacterium | reverse complement strand
CACGTGCCACAACGCGTGGAAAGATCCCGAGAAGCGCAACCACGAGGACGTCCGCCGGCTGCAGGACGCCGAGCGCGACTTGCTGCCTGTCTACTACGAGTTTGCCCGCATGGTCATGGGCAACCCGCTGGTCACGTCCGTCGACCTGGACGATTTCGGCCTGCCGCAGCGCACGATCACCCCGGATCGCAAGCCGGCGCCCGTGGAGAAGACGCCTCCGCGTTACTGGAGCGTCCTGATGTACATACGCTTCCTGACGATCATGTTTGGTCCTGCCGAGAGCCAGACGAAGAAGGGGAAGCCGAAGGGCCAGCACGGCGTGGAGTGCCGCTGGCTGCTGCTGGAGCACCCGCGGGAGGTGACGCTCGACGAGCTGATCCACTCGGAGTTCACCACGCGTAGCCCGCTCAACATCGAGTTTAACGATAACGAGCGCGGCTGGACCGTCTATTACGCCCTCCGCTGGGAGAATACCCGCGGCGAGAAGGGCGAGTTCGGTCCGGTACTTTTCGACAAAGTGCCCTGAACAGTAACAGTAAAGAATTATTATCATGTTGAGCACCACCTGGTGCGAGTTCATTTATCACCGGGGAGCGGTACCGCGAGGGAAGCTCCCCGTTTTTTCATGCCAGGCAGGGGGGAAATGTCCCGGGCCACGGGTCAAAGGTCTTTCATGATCGAGAGGAGCAGGGGGAAGGCGAGGGAGTTCTTGAATGCCGGCTGCAACTGTTTTCTTAGTAGCGCTTTCCCCCGGCGATATTGCGAGCGGACGGTCTCCTCCGTGACGTGACACGTTGTCGCGATCATCGAGTTGTCCATCTCCTGCAACTTGAGCAGCATCACCTCCCTGCACTTGGGGGGCAGCAAGTCGATCTGCCTGATTAATTCCACGTACATTTCCTCTTCCATGATCGTTTGCAGGATCGTCTCGTCCAGCACCTCCCCGGGGGGCAGCAGCGCGGCGACGACCCGTTGATGACGGAGGTAATTCTGGCAACAGTTCTTGATGGATTGATACAGGTAGCTCTTGCAACAGGTAACGCGGGCGAGCGACGAGCGTTCTTCCCATAGCTTGCAGAAGAACGCCTGCACGAGATCCTCGGCCACGTCGACATCTTTCACGATCGCGTTGGCGAAAAGCACCAGCGGCCTGTAATATTTCTTGAAGGTCGAGGTGAAAACCGACATGTCTCCCGTGCTGATCAGCGCGAGCTCGTCTTTTTCCGCGTGAGTCTCTTCTACTTGTTTCATTAAGGCGAATTAATACCGCGAATATACGATTTCTTTTGCACGTTCTGACACGCCCGGGTGTCTTAGTGGTAAAAAATATCATGGAGCACGAGTTGGAAAATATAGCACGGTGGATCGTCAAGAGCATGCAAGGCAAGCTAACCCCGGGAGAGGAGCGCCAGTTGAAAGAGTGGCGGGAGGCGTCGAGGGAAAACCGGGAGATGCACGATCGTATCGTTCGCGGGAACGAGGTCGGCGCCCGCTATTCCCTGTGGAATAGCCTGGACGAGCAACGGGCGCTGGATAACGTCCTCCACCGCGTCAGGAGAAAGAGGACGTGGAGGCTCTTGCCTCATGCCGCCGCGATCCTCGCGGCCGCGTGCGTCGCCCTGTGGATGATCGACGGGCAGGAACCCGCCACCGACGCGCGCCCGGCGGGAACGCGGGAGGTCGAGCTGGTGCTGGGGAACGGGGAGCGGATCGGGCTGGCAGGGAATAAAACGGATCGCTGGCAGCTGGATAACGCGGAGTTGCTGTTACAGGATAGCGTGCTGAGTTATCGCGCGACGGGGGAGGCCGCCGCGGGGGATAACACGCTGGTCATCCCGCGCGGGGCGACGTTCATCGTGTCGCTCTCGGACGGTACGAGGGTGCATCTCAACGCGTCGAGCAGCATCACGTACCCGGTGACTTTCGCGGCAACGGAACGCCGGGTGATCCTGACGGGACAAGCCTACTTCGAGGTGCAGCCGGAGAGTAACCGGCCGTTCGTTGTCGAGACGGCTTACCACGCGGTGAGCGTCCTGGGCACCGCCTTCGACGTCAGGGCCTACCCCGACGAGGAGAGGATGGAGACCACGCTGTGTAGCGGCTCCGTCGCCGTCTCCTTTCCAGGGGGAGATCGTTATACCCTCCGGCCGGGCGAGCAGCTGCTCTTCCGCGCGAGGGAAGCGAAGGTGGAGATAAAGGAGGTAAACACGAGCATCGCGACCGCCTGGATGGATGACAATTTCTATTTCTATAACAACACGCTGGAAGAGATCTTCACGGAATTGCAGCGATGGTTTCCCGTGGAGGTGGTGTTTGTCAACGACTCGAAACGAGACCGGACGTTCTCCGGGAAGTTCTCCCGGTTCAAGGACATGGAGACGATCCTGAACGTCATGAGAAAGGCAGGAGTCGAGATCGAGCAGGAAGGGGAAATCATCCGAATAGAATAATCAAATCATGAACCCGGTATGAAACAAATTCAAAACACGAGAAAGAAAAAGAAAATGAACGCGAAAATGATCGCTCTCCTCGACGCGAGAAAATATTTTAGCATGACGAAGTGCCTGTTTCTATTTTTACTCCTGTTGAACCTGAACGTGTACTCGACGGTTGTCGGGCAGCGCGTGGCGGTCTTCCAGGTGAAAAACGCCACGCTGGAAGAGTGCCTGAAAAAGATCGAACACCTGACGGGCCTCGGCTTCTTCTATAATGAACAGGAGGTAAAAAAGGTGACGGGCATAACCCTTGACGAGAAAGATATCGAACTCCACCAGCTACTGGAAAAAATAGGGGTGCTGTCGGGATTTCATCACGAGATCGTCGACGACATCATCGTGCTGAAAAAGAGACCCGCCGGCCTCGTTTCCCGGCAACAGGGAACGGTCAAGATCGAGGGACACGTGCGAGACGAGAACAACGCTCCCCTTCCGGGCGTGCACGTCTACTTGAAAGGCGCTCCCGCGACGGGCACGCACTCGAACAAGGAGGGGTATTACATGCTATTCATACCGCAACAGGATGCCCCCGTGCTGGTCTTCTCGTTCGTCGGGATGAAGACGCGCGAGATGCCGTGCGCGGGGAAATCGACCGTGGACGTGATCATGGAAGAGAACGTCACGGAGGTGGAAGAGGTGGTGATCACCGGGATCTTTACCAAGGCACGAGAGAGCTACACGGGAGCGGTGACGTCGATCACGGCCAAGGAATTGAGCCAGGTGGGCAACCGGGATATTCTAAGCCAGATACGCAACGTCGACCCCAGCTTTTTTATCGTGGAGAACAACAGTACCGGCTCCGATCCCAACACGTTACCCCAAATACAGATGCGGGGCAACACGGGGCTGACCGTCGACGTGAAGGACGTGCAGACGGACATCTCCACCCGGCAATCGGCCAACCTGCCCCTCTTCATCATCGACGGGCTGGAGGTCTCCTTGCAGCGGGTCATCGACCTGGATCAAAACCTGGTGGAAAATATCACCTTGCTGAAAGACGCCAGCGCGACGGCCCTGTACGGTTCGCGCGGGGCGAACGGCGTCGTGATGATCTCCACGCGGAGACCGGCAGCAGGTAGCCTCCGGTTTAGCTACAAGGGCGACGTTAATCTCGAGCTTCCGGACCTCACCTCCTACAACCTGCTGAACGCGCAGGAAAAACTCGCATTCGAGGTCGCGGCGGGCATCTACCGCTCCGATATTCCCGCGTGGGAACAGGTGTACGACGAGCTTTACAACGAGCGCCTGACCAATGTCAGGCGAGGCGTGGACACCTACTGGTTAAAATACCCCGTGCGCAGCGGGCGCGGTCACCGACATAGCCTCCGGGCGGAAGGGGGAGATGATCATTTCCGGTACGCGGCGACCTTCGGTTACAACAACATCGTTGGCGTCATGAAGGAGTCTTACCGGGATACCTACTCCGGGAACATGTTCTTGCAATACCGTTTCGAGAAGTTCTCGTTTCATGACGACCTTAGCATCAGCGTGAACAAGGCGAACAACTCGCCGTACGATGTCTTCTCGCTATACGCCCGGATGAATAACTACTGGACGCCTTACGACGACGAAGGAAAACTCAAGAAAACGTTGGAGTTGTTCATCTACCCGGAGACGGGGCAGCCCTTTCAGCCCGGCAACCCGCTTTACAACGCGACGCTCCCTTATCGGAGCAGCTCCGGGTACACGAACTTTGTGAATAACTTTACCATCGAGTGGAACATCCTGCCCACTCTCTTCGTGCGCGGGCGCTTCTCCATCACGAAACAGCAGGGGCGTTCGGATCTCTACTTTTCTGCCCAGCACACCTCCTTTGCCGGGTACACCGAGGAGGACTACGTCAGGAGGGGAACGTACACGTACGGGACGAACGAAACGTTCATGTACGACGGGGATATCACGCTCAATTATAACCAGACATGGAACGACAAGCACCTGCTCTACGTCGGGCTGAATTATAGCCTCGCCGAGGACCAGATGGAGGACTTCACCGTCCAGGCGGAGGGGTACGCGGCCACGAACATTATATTCTTCGGCATGGGAAACGCGTACAAGAAGGAGGCGAAACCACAGAGCTATGAAAGTCACTCGCGACGCCTGGGCGCGACCGCGAATATCAACTACACGTATGATCGCCGTTACTTCGCCGACTTCTCCGGGAAGCTGGAAGGCTCCTCGCGTTTCGGGAAGAACAACCGCACGGCCCCCTTCTGGTCGGTCGGGGTGGGGTGGAACATACACAACGAACCCTTCATGGAACAGAAAGAGTGGGTCAGGAACTTGCGCGCGCGTTTCTCGTACGGCGTCTCCGGCTCGCAAAACTTCAACCCTTACCAGGCGCTGAGGACGTATCGTTACTTCGAGAACCAGGGGTATCGCCACTGGGTGGGAGCGCAGCTCCTCGACATGGGAAACGAGGACTTGACGTGGCAACAGACCGAGCAACTGAACCTCGGCATGGAGACAACTCTCTTTAAGGACAGGCTACGAATCAACGTGGACGTGTATAATAAGATGACGCACGACCTGCTGTCGGACGTGAACCTGCCCCTGTCCAGCGGCTTCAACAGTTACCGGGCGAATATCGGGGAGGTAAGTAACCGGGGCGTGGAGGTAAGTGCCAACTTTTATTTCATCCGGGATACTCGTCGAGAGATCGTCTGGTCTGCCGGGGCCTCCCTCCTCCACAACCGGAACAGGATCGAGAAGATTTCCAATTCCCTGGAGTTTCTGAACGAGATCCTGATGGAGGCAGACAGGACAAACCCCAGCTTTCTCTTCAAGGAGGGGCAGTCCCTGAAAACCATCTTCGCGGTACAGTCGCTGGGAATTGATCCCAGCAGCGGCAGGGAGATCTTCGTGAAAAAGGACGGCAGCCGGACGTTCGCCTGGAATGCCTCCGACAAGGTGCCTTGCGGGGTGAACGAGCCGAAGTTATGGGGAAACCTCACCTCCATGTTTCGCTACAAAAACCTGCTCCTCAACCTGACGTTCAGCTATCGCGTCGGCGGCGACCTCTACAATCAAACCTTGATCGACAAAGTGGAGAACGTGGACCCGTGGTATAACGCCGACAAGCGCGTCTTCTACGTGCGATGGAAGAACCCGGGAGATCACGCCTATTTCAAGGGTGTCGGGGACCAGACGATCACGCCGGCATCCTCTCGTTTCGTGATGAGGGAGAACACGCTGGAGTGTCGCACTATTCACCTCTCTTACGAGATGAACACCGACTGGTTGCGAGATCGGATGGGGATCTCTTACCTCTCGATCGGTGCATACAGCGAGGATGTCTTCCGCCTCTCAACGATCAAGCAAGAGCGCGGGACGTTCTATCCCTTTTCCAGGAAATATTCCTTCTCGTTCACCGCTCGTTTTTAAATCAAAATTCACCGAATTAAATAGCATGGAATATGAAATGTAAATATCTACCGGTACTCCTTCTCTTCGTCTTTCCCGGTTGTTCGGGATGGTTAGACATACGTCCTCAATTAGAGATCGTGGAGGAGGACATGTTCGCTACCGAATGGGGATTCCAGGACGTGTTGATAGGAGCTTATTCTAAGATCTCCACCCAGGTCATGTACGGGATGTATACCACGATCCTCGTGCCGGAACTGTTAGCACACCACTGGCTCGTCTCCTCGTCGAACGTCGAGTATACCAATATCCAGAACTTCAACCTGGATAACCCGGACCTCGACGGGCTCCTGGCGGCAATCTGGCGGCAATACTACCAGACGATCGCCAACTTGAACAGCTTGCTGGCGGCAATCGACAGCCGTACCTCCCTGTTCGTTGACGGGAATTACGAGTTGATCAAGGGAGAAGCTCTGGGGTTACGCGCCTTCCTGCACTTTGACCTGCTCCGTTTCTGGGGGGATGCGCCCGGTCTCGCCAACGGGGAGAGTATCACCATCCCCTACATGAAGGTAACAACCAAGGATCTCAACCTCCTGCGTTCGATGTCGTACGACGAGGTGACGCGGCAAATCAAAAACGACCTGGATTCCGCGGAGATACTCCTGCAACACGACCCGATCCTCTCCTACCCTCCCTCTGTCTTGAACAGTCCAGGGAATCTATACGCGAACGGCATCCCCTTCCCGGAAAATAGCTTTCACTACTACAGGCAAAATCGCTTCAACCTCTACGCGGTGAAGGCCACCAAGGCCCGCTTCCACCTGTGGAGGGGAGAAAAGGAGCTGGCCCTGCAACACGCCAGGGAGGTCATCGAGGCCGTTGACGCGGCGACGGGTAATCCCGTCTTCACGCTCGCCAACGAGGTCTCCATGACGGGCATCAATACCTCCACGCCGGATCTCGTCATGACGTCGGAGCACATCTTCGCGATCCACAACAGCGCCCTGCAAAGCATTCTATCCCCGCTCTTCCTCTCCTACGGCGGGTTGACGCAAGACCGCCTTGCTATCAGGAGTGGCTTCGAGGTCAACACGCATCCCAACGATATCCGGGCGAAAGAGCCTCGCAACTGGGAGGAAAAGCTCAACGCGCAAACGCAACAAAAAGAATATTTCTTCAAGAAATACCTCGCGAGTGACACGAAAACCGTGCAAGTGATCCCTCTCGTTCGCCTGGCCGAGATGTACTTGATCGCCATCGAGTGCGCCCCCCTGCCCGAGGCCAACGAGTGGTTGCGCCAGTTCAGGATCAGCAGGAACATGGAAAGTCTCGTCGATGCCTCTCTTGTCGACGAGAGCGCCGTTTACCGTCGCCTGGAAAGAGAATACCGGAAAGAGTTTTATGGCGAGGGGCAGATGTTCTTCTTCTACAAGCGTCACAACGTGGCAACTTATTCCTGGCCCCTCGCCTTTTCAGTAGACGTGACGCGATACAAATTTCCCAAGCCGGTAGACCAAATCATTTATGAATAACCCGTAATGAAAACAACATGAAAACCGATGTCATGACATGGACGTTCGCCCTCGTCCTCCCGCTTCTCTCCTGCGAGGAAAAGGTGGTACACAGGTACGAGAGCGAGAACTCCCTCTACTTCTTCAAGGGGGCGGAACAGTATAACACCTTCGTGCAAAGCGACAGCCTCACCTATAACTTCATGGCGAAGCAAGGCGATCGCCAGCGGGATACCATCCGTCTCCGCGTCCTCGCCGCCGGTTTTCTTTCCGATCGCGATCGCGAAGTCTACCTGGTACAAATCAACGGCGACAATCCGCTGGCAGCCGTGGGAGGAACACACTACGTGCCCTTTGACGATCCGGGCGTCGCCGGGAGCATGGTCATCCCGGCAGGAAGCACGCGGGCGGATCTCCCCGTGATCGTCTCGCGAGATCCTTCCCTGCGATCGCAAGAGGTGCGCCTCGAGGTCGAGTTACGGGAAAACGCCCACTTCAAGGTAGTGATCCCCGAACTTTCCCGCTTCGTGATCAAGATCGTGGACATGATTGCCAAGCCCGCCAACTGGGACTTCCTGTGGCAATCGTACCTCGGTAACTGGGGGCCGGAGAAGATGCGATTCCTCGCCGACTACGTCGGGATCGCCGACTTCGAGGGCACGCACGAGGCTACCGAGATGCTCTTCTACCGATCGAAAGCCATCGAAAAACTGAACGAGTACAACAGCACGCGAGAAGAACCGTTGACCGAAGCGGACGGTACCCTCGTCACGTTCCCCACTTAACCCGAACGACCATGAAAAAATACATCCACGCCGCCACCGCCCTCCTCCTGGCCTGCATCCTCTCCTCCTGCATCGACGACAAGGGGAACTACCTCTACATCGACAAGGAAGAAATCGCCCCCGTGCAAATCTCCAACATCGACAAGGAATACACCGTGCTCACCGGGCAATCCTTCACGCTCGACCCCCTCGTCGAGGGAATAGACAACGAGGACGACCACGACTACCTCTGGTGTATCTACGGCATCGGCCTTTCCCGCACCGGCTGGAAGGACACCATTGGACGAGAGAAAAACCTCGACTACCACGTCACCATCTCCTCCGGTACTTACCGCGTCACCTACAAGATTACCAGTAAACACACCGGCATCTCCGCCTACTTCAGCACCGACGTCAGGGTCATCTCCGATTTCTCCCACGGCTGGTTCATCACCAAGGACAGCGACGACGTCACCGACGTCGACATGATCGACATGGACGGGCGCATCTTCCCCGATCTCGTCCGCTCCATAAACGGGAGTGGCGTGCCCGGGAAGGCGATAAAAACCACCTACATCCCCAACGGCTACAATTACGTCGAGCCAAATCCCGACGGGACAGTCAACTTACACGAGTACCAGAAAGCATTCTTCATCGTCACCGAATCGGACTTCAACGTCGTGAGCGGCGAGAACTTCAAGCGGTACGCCAACTTCGACGAGTCCTTCTACGAGTTGCCCGCCACGAAGAAACCCCGCGACATCGTCGTCGGGACACTCTGCGCGAACCTCCTGAACGACGGGAAGCTCCACGAGATGCCTGTCGTCTACGCGAACGCCGCTCGCTTCGGGAACCCGTTGATCGGGAGCACGTCCATCGCCCCCTACTTCTTCCGCCACACTGCCAACGGCTACCTGGCCTTCGACCAGGAAAGCTGTTCTTTCAAGGTAAGCGTCTTCTGGCAGCCATCCCTCCAGGCGGTTGCCGAGGACGAGACGTCGCCGGTATCCTGCAACAACATGGAGTACGACCTGGTCTTCATGCAAGAACAAGCGGCCTTCTACTCCCTCACGAAAAAAGGGCTGGCACTCTTCAGACACCGGGGAACCGGCACCTATCACGGGGCCGTGCTCGACGCGAGGTGGATGGACTTCAGCAACCCGATCGCCTCGTTCCTCGAAGTACCCGCCGGGAGCCAGGGCGTCACGCGAGCCTCGCTCCGGGCGGTACATAACATCAACGACGTCATCTATTATTCGGACGGCGGGAACACCATCGGGATGTACAACGTCTCCAACGGCGTTGAGAAAAGCGATATCCTCGTGTACGACGAGGGCGAATCCGTCGCCAGCCTCGAGCACGTTTCTTACCACAGCAGCTCCACGGCGCTCCCCTCGCCGGACTGCCTGGTGGTACTCACCAACAAGGCGGGAAAGTGGAAGATGTACCTGTACAACTTCACGGGATATACCGCCGACGTGGAAAGTACCCCTTACCAGATCCACGAGGGAGAGGGCAACGCGCGTGACGTCTTGTATCGCGCACCCGCCTCGCCCGCTACCAATTGACGAATCGCCGGCACGAAAACGAAAAATAATGAAAGAAGAGACGAGTAGAGAACACACGAACCAGCACGAGAGATCGACTCGTGACCGCGTAGCGCAAGACAACTTGCGCGCGGGGAGGCCACCAGCTCTCCGGGAGACTTGCTGCTCGCTCGCGGGAAAGGCTCGTCGGGGTGTGGAGAGTCTCCTGCAAATCTTTGGCGAGACATCGCGTGCGCGCAATATGGCGCTGCAAATCGCGGCGAGCTTCCGCGCACGCGCAATACGGCGCTGCAAATCGCGGCGAGCTTTCGCGCACGCGCAATACGCCGCTGCAAATCGCGGCGAGCCTTCGCGCACGCGCAATACGCCGCTGCAAATCGCGGCGAGCTTTCGCGCACGCGCAATATGCCGCTGCAAATCGCGGCGAGCTTTCGCGCACACGCGACGCGCCGCTGCAAATCGCGGCGAGGAATATCCTGTTCCGGGTCTCCTCGTGCTACACTTGATCACGTTTAACTAAAATTCTATATCATGAAACGTCTTATTATCCTGTTTATCGTGAACCTGCTCGCGAGCCCTGTCTTTCCGCAAGGGATCTCGTTCCGTTCCGCGAGCCTTGACGAGGCATTGCGTCTGGCCGGAGAGGAGCGGAAGCTCGTCTTCGTGGACTGCTTCACCACCTGGTGTGCCCCGTGCATATACATGACGAACAACGTCTTCTCGCGGAAAGAAGCCGGGGACTTCTTCAACAAACACTTCATCAACGTCATGTTCGACATGGAGCAGGAAGAGGGCATGAAACTCGGTCATCGCTACGCGGTAACGAGCTATCCCACCTACCTGGTACTCGCCCCGGACGGTGAGGAACGATACCGCGTTATCGGGCGTTACGAACTCCAGCAATTCATCGAACGGATCTCCCGCGGGTTAGACGAGAAAAACACCCTGCCGGTACTCGAAAAAGAGTACGCGTCGGGGAACATGACAAGGGAACGCGTCATCGACTACCTCGTCGCCCTCGACGATGCCCGGCGCGACCCGCCGTTACAGCAAATCTTCAACGAGCAGATGTCCGGCGCGACCCTGGACGAGAAAACATCCCTCGCCTTCTGGCCGCTCATGGGTAACCCGCGGATCAACCCCCACTCGGTGGAAAACGCGCGATTCGTCTTCGATCACCTGGAAACGTTCCGCGCGACTATCGGGGACGCGGAAATCGACACCTACCTGCACGATGCTTACAACACCCTCCTGACGCAATACCTGGTCAATAAAAAGACCGGGGAGGACGCCGGGGAGCTGGTGACCACCCTCCGCGGACAACTCGCGGCCCGCCCGATCCCCGACGATGCGCTCCGTTGCAAACTCGACATCGCCGAGGCCCTCGCGCGGCAACAATTCGACCGGGTCGTCATCCTGTTCGGGGAGAACATCACGCGCTTCTCCCTCGTGGACTTCGAGATCATCATGGGGATCTTCAACAGGCTGGACAGGAAAGACAAGGCGCTAATGGAGAAAGTCGCGGTGATCCCTCTCGACGGCATCACCGACCCCACCTTCAAACTTGCCATGAGAAATTATATCAACTATTTTATATCGAGTGAAACGTAACTAAACATTGAAAAAATGAAAACAACAAGATGCTTTACAACGATGGCGCTCGCCGTGGCGGCGCTCGTTATGTCGTGCAATGACGACGAAAAAAACAAGCCCGTCGCCGTGACGGGCGTGGAATTAAACGCCTCTACCCTATCGCTACTCGTGGGAACGGACACGACCCTCGTCGCGACAGTAACCCCGCTTGACGCGGAAAACACGCTCGTCGAATGGAATTCGAGTGACCCGGAAATCGCCAGCGTCGTCGACGGGAAAATCACGGCGGTAGCGGTCGGTGGACCGGTGACCGTCACTGTCACCACCAACGACGGCGGCTTCACGGCCACGTGTGACGTCACCGTCACCGCCCCGCCGGAAACCTTCGTGTCGCCGGAAGACGTGACCGTCACCACGATTTGCGGCAGTGTCGGAACAGCCAACGGCACGCTCCAGCGGGCACAATTCGGCATGGCGCAAGGCATCGCCGTGGCCTCGTCGGGGATCATCTACGTGGGCGACAACGTGAACTACCGCGTGCAGAAAGTCGACGTGGCAGGCGATAACGTCTCCACGCTGGCAGGACCTCCTCCCGCGATGTTCATCATGATGGCCCCGGGAGGATACATCAACGCCACCGGGGAGGATGCTCGTTTCTCCAACCTCATCGCCATCGCGCTGGACGCGGCGGGCAACATCTACGCGTCCGACCTCGAGAACAGCGCCATCCGGAAGATCACCCCGGCGGGCGTCGTCACCACCTTCGCGGGAGGCGACCCGAAGCAAGTGGGATACGCGGATGCCACCGGGACAGCGGCACGCTTTAACAAGCCATACGGCATAGCCGTGGACGGCGACGGCAACGTTTACGTGGCGGATAGCGAGAACTACCGCGTCCGCAAGATCACCCCGGCAGGCGCTGTCACCACGCTGGCGGGCAGTGGCGCACAAGGCACGAGCGACGGCAACGGGACAGAAGCACAATTCTCCGGGCTTCACGGCCTTGCCGTCGACCGGGCGGGGAACATCTACGTGGCAGACGGGAGTCGCGTCCGCAAGATTACCCCGGCGGGAGTGGTCACCACGCTGGCCGGAGAAGGAGAAGGCTTCGTCGACGGCAATGGCGCGGAAGCGCGCTTCGGCAGTGTCGCCGACATCGCGGTTGACGCGAACGGCTACCTGTACGTGACCGACATGTCAAACAATTGCGTCCGCAGGATCACCCCGTCAGGCGTGGTCACCACGCTGGCCGGAACGGGAACAGCGGGAAGCAATGACAATACCGGTGACGCGGCCACGTTCAATCATCCCGCCGGCATCGACATCGACGCGGAGGGAAACCTCTACCTCCTGGACGCGTCAACGTGCAAACTGCGCAAAATCACGTTCAACAATTAAGTGACGAGCCATGAAATGGACAGGAATACTTGCACTGGCCATCCTGGCGGCAACGGCAGGAGCGTGCGGGGGGGATGACACCCCCTCGCCGGTCCCGGTATCGGGAGTAACGTTACAGCCAACAGCCCTCGACATGGTGGTCGGCTCGGATACCCTGCTCGTTGCCACCGTGCTACCTGACAACGCGGACGACAAGTCTGTCGCGTGGAGTTCGAGCGACACGACCGTCGTCACCGTCTCCAACGGTAACCTCTCGGCGGTGAGCGTCGGCGGGCCGGTGACGATCACCGTCACCACGCTGGACGGCGAATTCACGGCCACGTGTGCCGTCACCGTCAAGCACCCGCCGGGACTCAAGGTGAGCACCGTGGCTGGCGACGGCGTCGTCGGTCACGTCGACGCCGTCGGCACGGAGGCCCGGTTCTCTGCCCCCCAGGGAATCGTCATGGACGCCGCGGGCAACCTCTACGTGGGCGAAAACACCTGGATACGGAAAATCACCCCGGCAGGAGCCGTCACCACGCTGGCGGGCGGCACGGCGGGCGGTTACGTCGACGGGACGTCCACCGCCGCCCGTTTCACCGACGTCGCGGGCCTCGCGCTGGACGCCCAGGGAAATCTCTACGCGGCGGACTACGGCAACTACTGCATCCGGAAAATCACCCCGGCGGGCGTCGTCACCACGGTGGCGGGCAACGGCACGGCGGGATACGCGGACGGGACGGGCACGAACGCCCAGATGGGAGCGGTAGGCGGCGTGGCCTTCAACCCGTCGAAGGATATCCTTTACGTGACGGACGTGACGAACGATTGCATCCGGAAAATCGTCATCGCGACGAGCGAGGTCACCACGTTGGCCAACGGCCTGACCAAACCTCGCGGGCTTTGCAGCGACGCCGCGGGTAACCTGTACGCGACGGAATACTTCGGGCATCGCGTCCGCAAGATCACCCCGTCGGGCGAGGTCACCACGGTAGCTGGAAGTGGCGCGGAGGGATTCCGCGACGCGGCCTCCACGTCGGCCATGTTCGCCTATCCCGTGAGCATTACCATCGACGCGGCCGGCAACCTGTACGTGTCGGACGCGGCGAACTATTGCATTCGCCAAATCACTCCCGCGGGCGATGTCACCACGCTGGCCGGCATCCCGCGCCAACGGGGATACCTTGACGGCCCGGCAGCGTCGGCCCTCTTCTACTCCCCCTCCGGCATCGTCTCGGGGACTAATGGCGTGATTTTCGTGCTGGATCGAAGCCAGCCGCGCTTGCGCCGGATCGCCTTCGAGTGACGGGTAGCCCGGTACCGGGTCAATCCATCGTCCCGGCCGGGCGTTTATCCCGCGAACGGGAGCGTCACCGGCAAGCGTCAAGGCTTCCGTGAATGAAAAAGCCTGCCGCACCCCCGCGGCAGGTCTCCCGGGGCGGGAAGGCGAGACGATTTAGCGAACGGACTTGTCCCCGCGGACAGCGGGTTTGTCAGCGATGATAGCAAGCATGGCGACACGGGTAACGACGCGAGCGGCACGGCCAACGGGCGTGACGGCGAGAATAACCGGGCGTGACGGCGAGAGTAACCAGGCGTGACGGCGAGAGTAACCGGGCGCGACGACGCGAGCGACAAGCCTGCAACCCGCGGGTATGTCCCGGAGGGGACGGCTTCCCGCGGGAACGCGGCGGCTCGTCCCCGGCGGGAGGAGCGCGTGAAGGATTACTAGAACTCCGACGTGAAGTGGAACGTCACCTTCTCGTGACTCTCGCGGGTCGCGTTCAGCATGTACTCCGACTCGGCGAGGAAGACATCCCTCCCTTGCTTGTCCGTGGCCATGCACGTGGCCTTGCGTCGCTTGAAATCGTCGAGCACCCGCGCGTCGGGCGCCTCGATCCAGCAGGCCTTGTAGAGGTGGAGAGGCTCCCAGCGGCAGGAAGCGCCGTACTCGTGGAGGAGGCGATACTCGATGACCTCGAATTGCAGGGCGCCGACGGTGCCGATAATCTTCCGGTTATTGAATTGACTGGTGAACAGCTGCGCCACGCCCTCGTCGACGAGCTGCTCGATTCCCCTGGCGAGCTGCTTGGCCTTCCCCGGGTCGGCGTTATCGATGTACCTGAAAAGCCCGGGGGAGAAACTCGGTATTCCCTTGAAGTGGAGCTTCTCGCCGGCGGTAAGCGTGTCGCCGATCTTGAAATTACCCGTGTCGTGCAACCCGACGATGTCCCCCGGGTATGCCTCGTCGATGACGGACTTCCGCGCGGCCATGAAGGCGGTGGGGGCGGGGAACTTCATCGTTTTCCCGGAGCGGACGTGCAGGTAGGGAGTGTCGCGCCTGAAGATCCCGGAGCACACCTTGACGAAGGCGATGCGGTCGCGGTGACGGGGATCCATGTTGGCGTGTATCTTGAATACGAACCCGGAGAATTTCTCCTCGTCGGGGAAGACGGCGCGCTCCACGGTCTCCCTTGACAGGGGGGGCGGCGCGATCTCCACGAGGGAATCGAGCAACTCACGTATCCCGGTGTTGTGCAGGGCGGAGCCGAAGAAGACGGGAGCCACGACGTGGGCGAGATACCGGTCCCGGTCGAACGGCGGGAAGGCCCCCACCACCAGCTCGATATCTTCCGCGAGCTGCGCGGCGGCCCGTTCCCCGAGGTATTCCTTGAGCGCGTCGGAGTGGAGATCGACGATCTCACCTCCCCGCGGCAGCTCCTGCACGCTGGGCGCGTGGAGGTAGAAATTCTGCTCGCGGATATTGTAGATCCCCTTGAAAAGTTCCCCGCTGCCCGTGGGCCAGTTCAGGGGGATGACCCTGACCTGCAGCTCGCGCTCGACGTGATCGAGGATGTCGAAGGGATCCGCGGCGGGACGGTCGAGCTTGTTGATGAAGATCATGACGGGCGTGCCGTGGAGCCGGCATACCCGCGCCAGCTCCCGCGTTCGCTCCTCGACGCCGCGGGCGGCGTCGATGACGATGATCGCGCTGTCGCAGGCGGTGAGGACGCGGAAGGTATCCTCCGCGAAGTCCTGGTGACCGGGGGTGTCGAGGATATTGATCTTCGTTCCCTTGTACTCGAAGCCCATGACGGACGTGGCCACGGAGATACCCCGTTGCCGTTCGATTTCCATGAAGTCGGAGGTAGCTCGCCTCCTGATCTTGTTCGATTTCACGGCCCCGGCCACGTGTATGGCCCCGCCGAAGAGGAGTAACTTTTCCGTCAGGGTTGTTTTCCCGGCGTCCGGGTGGCTCACGATGCCGAGGGTGCGCCGCCTCGCTATTTCTTCTTTTAATTCCATGATGATTCCGCGTTTTGATTCGCCGGGGGGCAAAGATACGCTTTCTTCCCGAGGGGAGCGATTTTTTCACTCCCCGCGAACGACGGTCTTCCCCCTGGATCCCGCTTCATGTCGAATGGGTGGTGTCAAGAATTTTGTATAAATACTAGTTTTGTATTGTATATCATGCCAAGACAAGAGGCATTAGCTTTTAAAGAGAGATTAACCTTTAATTAAATGCGACTGCGATAGCGAGTTCGAGCCTCGCCTGATCCCGAAGCACGAGAGGATGTCCGGCAAGATCGAAGACGCGATCATGCATTCCCGCGGGGCAACCGCGCGCGTACCTCCCGCCGGTTCTCAACAGGCAACCACCTTTCTCCCGTGACGCTTCATCGCGGCACGGGGGAATAAAAAAAGGGGCTGTCTCGAAACGAGGCGGCCTTCTTTTCGTCCTCAAGCCGCACGCGGCATGTAGTTTGGTATTGGGATCTTATTTTTCTCCGTTTCACGATTTCGTGGATGACCATACAGGATAAAACCGGTGAAAGTCGGTTTATTTTTCGCTTTTGACTGTTCTTTCCTGCTATCCCGCAGCTTCCTGTATAGTTTTTCCAGGTTGAAGGCCACGGCAAAGATGGCAAAGTCCATCAGCACCTTGTCCATCATGTTGTCGTTGTTGAAATGCCGGAAGCGATTATAGCCCTTGTTGGATTTTGACTGCCCGAAGACCGCCTCCGGTTCCACGGGACGACGGCCGCGGTGCATCAGGCCCTCTTCCGAGGTGAGGTGTTCACGAGCCCTGGCCCTGTGGCGGTTCAGGTTATGGTTGACATCGATGATACGGTTCTCTTT
>JAIRKS010000161.1 GCA_031259905.1 Odoribacteraceae bacterium | reverse complement strand
TCATCGTCTTTGTCTTTTTTCTTGTTGAATGGTGATCGTCTTCCCCTTGATGTCGAAGCTGACGCTGTCGGAGGTTTGCTCGAAGAGATAGAGTAGCTTGCGGATGTCCTCGTAGCGCTTGAGATCGCCGGTGAGGCGCGTTTGTTTTACCTCCTCGTTCTCGTAGACGACGTCGACGTCGTACCACAGCGAGAGGGTGCGCATGATCTCCCCGAGGTACTGGCGGTTGAAGATGAAGTTATCGTCTTTCCACGCCACGTGTGGCATGACATCGACGTCCGTCACCTCGAGCGTGCCGTCGCTCTCGCGGAATTCCGCCATCTGGTCGGGCGCGAGGGTGACGCGTTCGTTTTCCGACGTCACCTCGACGCTTCCCGTCACGAGTACGGCGCGCGTGACCCCGTCGCCTCTCGCGCTGACGTTAAACGCCGTGCCGAGCGCCACGATTTCTATCTCCCCGGCACGTACCGCGAAGGGCGATGCCCCCGCCGCTACCTCGAAGTAGGCTTCACCGTCGAGGTGGATTTCCCGCCGGGAGGGAGAGAACTGCACGGGATAGCGCAGTTCCGTGCGGGAGTTTAGCCATACCCGCGTGCCGTCCGACAGCTCGATGAAGAATTCGCCGCCGCGCGGGATGATTACGCGGTGCATCGCTCCCGGCGAGGGCGCCGGGGCCGGGGCGTAGGTCATCTCGCCGCCTTCTTTGACGCTGATCTCGGCGACACCGGGGTCGAGGATCGCCTGAACGGTGTCGGAGACGGCAATGCCCTGACCGGAGGCCAGGTATATGACCGCGCGCGGTTTGCCGGGAAATATCTGGTTGGCTTCCTCGACGGGAACGGGAAGGACGGGGGCGGAGGCGATGTGGCGGTAGATCGCGCCGCCGGTGGCGGAAAGGAGTAGGAGTACCGCCGCCGCCGCTCGCCCGCGCCGGGCGAGCACGCGACGCGTGAGCCGCCGCCTGATGTCCGCGTAAGTCCCGCGGATGAGCGATACGCGGGTACCCCAGCGCAGTAGCATGTTCTTTTTCCGCAATTTCTCGAATGTCGCCCGGCGTTGCTCGTCGGCATAGATCCACGCGCGGGTGTCTTCTCGTTCTCGCTCGTCTTGCTCGCCGGAGAGGTAGTCCAGGATTCTTGAAATGGTATCGTTCTCGTTCGCCATATATTATTTTTGAGATAATACAGGCGTTTAACAAAAACGGTTGAATCAGCGGGGAAGAAAGTCGCGCAGGCGAGAGGAGATTTTGTAAAAGAATAGGAGTAGCCTGCCGGTGATCGTGTCGCTTTTCTCGCGCAGCCGCTTGAGCGCGCCCACGAGGAGCGTCTTTACCGTGGCCACGGAGATGGCGTACCGCTCGGCGACCTCCTTGTAATGCATTCCCTCGACGTGGATGGCTTTCACGATTTCCTTGCTCCGCGGGGGGAGCTTCTCGATCTCGCTCTCGAGCTCTTGCAGCAGGCGCTCGTTGAGATCGTCGTATTCCACCCACGCGCGGTCGACGCGTGCCGCGTTACCGGCGCGCCGGAGGGGGTCGCGTCGCTTGATGGCGTTAAACGACGCGTTTTTCACGGAGGTAAAGAGGTATGATTTGAGCGTCCCGGCGAGCAGGTTTCGCGTCATGCCGCGCTCCCATAGCTTCACGAAAAATTCCTGCACGAGGTCTTCCGCCTCGCTCATGTCGTCCATGAACGTGTCCGCCCACGTCACCAACGGGCGGTAATAGACAGTAAAGAGTTTTTCTAACCCTCTCTTGTCTTGCTGCCTGAGCAGCCGGCATATCTCTTCGTCTTGATGATACATAACGCGTCGTGATTGGACGGGAGCAAATGTAGTTTTTTTTCCATTAACAACCGGGACTTTGAACGGGGAGCGCGCGAACGCGTGTCGCGGTATAGCGGCCGGCGCGGGCGCAGCGACGTCGCCTCCCTTGCCTTACCCGTTCACCTCCCGCCGGGGGCATACAACGAGAAACCCCGGGATTTCCCCCGGGGCTGTCTCGCGGCGCTCCTGGCGCCTCGTGCCGTCGTCGAGAGAGTCTCGTGGCGGCGCGACGTATGTTTACTTGTTAGTTAGTTGACCAGCACGGTGACCTCCTTGCTCCACGGGCCGTACTCGAAGCGCGGGTTCGACCAGGCGGCCGTCAACGTGACGTGCTTTTTCACTTCGTCGGCGGCGAAGTCAACGCGGACGTGCAGGCGGGAGGAGTGTATCTCGCGCCACTCGTCCTCGCCCTCGACCTTGTACTTGATAACAACGGTGTAACCGCGTCTTTCCCTCACGTAGATCGCCGTGTTACCGAGCTGCTCGGCGCTCACGTAGGCGTCGATCGTGTAGCGCCTGCCGGTGAAGGCCTCCAGGAAGGGCGCTTTCGGCGGTCTGGGAAGGGGCTCCCTGCGGGTGTACTCGCGGGAGCGCAGCCCCATCGCCACGAGCTGACCGTTGGTGATCTTGCGGTTCGCGATCAGCGTGAAGATGAACATCCGGAGGAACTCGCGGAGGAACTTGAAGGCCTCGTTCTTCGCGACGACGGTCTTGTGGTTTTTTTCCTCGATCGTGGCGTTTGCCTCGTAGGCGGCGTTCGCCGTGTTGTAGAGGGAGGAGAACTCCGTCAATTGCCGGGTGTCGAGTCCCCAGCCGGTAGCATTTTCCACGCAGGTGGCGTACAGTTGCTGTACCCAGGCGATCCATTCTGAGTCTTTTCTTATTCTGTTTCTCTTGGCGTTATAGATTAAGATTACCGATCTTGATAGTTTAGAATACTGTTTTAAAGGAGTATAACGCGGGGTTCTTTTTCCCGCGGGGGGCGTTTCCAGCGGGGCATTCCCGCGGGAATGCTGCCAAAAAGTCGTGAATTGTCGCGACACTTGCCGCTAATGTTGCGACACGTGCCGCGGATGTTACGACACTTGCCGCTAATGTCACGATACTTTTCGCTAATGTCGCGACACTTGTCACGGATGTTGCGACACTTGTCACAGATGTCGCGACACTTGTCACAGATGTTGCGACACGTGCCGCGGATGTTACGACACTTGCCGCTAATGTCACGTGACTTTCGCTTGGAATGACGCGACATTTCACGAGCATTGGGCGATTTTCGCGGGGCACCGGGAGATTTTCGCGGGGCACCGGGGATGTTCCGGGGAGCACCGGGGAGGTTTCGGGGAGCACCGGGAAGGTTTCGGGGAACACCGGGAAGGTTTCCCGGGGCGTCGGGAGGGTTTCGAGGGTCACCGGGAGATTTCCCGTGGTCACCGGGCGATGTTCACGGGAGGCGGGGTGGCGTTCTCGTGGGGTGTTGTATCGCGTGGTGTTGGTGTTCATTCCGGTTGGTGTTGTGGGTTGTCGTGGTTGTTTTGGCGGGAGGGGAAGCGGGGAGGGGAAGCGGGTTAGCGTTTTCCCCTCGCGCGGCGGGCGGCGCGGGTGATCAGGATGATTCCCGCGAGGATGAAGGGGATGCTTAGTAGTTGGCCCATGTTGAGGGGCAGGGCGTCCTC
>JAIRKS010000157.1 GCA_031259905.1 Odoribacteraceae bacterium | reverse complement strand
GACGCGGCCGTCCACGAGAGGCAGGCGCTGGTGCTGGTGAACAGGGGAGGGGCTAGCGGGGAGGCGATTGCCCGCCTGGCGAACGAGGTGAAGAAGGCGGTGTTCATGAAATTCGGGGTGTGGCTGGAGCCGGAGGTGAATATCCTTTAACGAGTAACGCGATAAGATATGCTTAAGCTTTCGAAAAGAATCACGATTTGTAATCACCACGCCGATGTCCGCGGTAGGCTCGGGACGAAGATGTTGTGCGATTTGTTTAATGACGTGGCTAACGAGCAGACGGTGGGGCTGGGGGTGGACGTGGACACGTTTAACGCGCGCGGGATCACGTGGATGTTGCACAGGATACGCCTCCGGGTGTTCCGCGCGCCGTCGAGGGGCGAGGAGGTGATCCTGGAGACGTGGCCGTCGGGCACGGACCGGCTGTTTGCTTTCCGTGATTTTGCCGTCGTCTCCCCGGCGGGGGAGTTGCTGGCGCGTTCCACGTCGGAATGGATGGTTATCGACCTGGCGCGGCGGCGGCCGGTGCGTCTCCCGGAGAGTGTCTCGCGCATGGCCGCTTATCACGAGGGGGTGACGCGGGAGATGTCTTTCGAGCTTGACGCGAGGGAACTTCCGGAAGGTGTCACGGGGAGCCGCCGCTTCGTGGCCTCGTACGACACGATCGATTTTAACCGTCACGTGACGCAGGCTTCTTACGTGGGGTGGGTGACGCACGCCTTGCCTTTCGATTTCCTGGATCGCCACGTGCTGGAGGAGCTGGAGGTGGTGTACGAGCACGAGATCCTGCCGGATAGCGAGGTGGATTCGCTCTACCTGATCGAGGAACGCGACGAGGGGGTACGCGTCTCGCACCGGGTTGTTGACGCGTCCGGAGCGATTACTCATTGCGTGGCGAGGAGCGCGTGGGCTCGCGAGGAGAGTGGCTGCTGAACGGCGCGGGGGAACGCGAGAAACGTCCCGGGGGGTGTCTCCCGGGACGTTTCGCGTGTTTACGGATCGAGGGGAAGGTCACGCCTTCCTCGCGCGTGAAGGGTTAGTCGGGCGATTCCACCGGCGCGGGGCGGGTGGTGTAGATGTCGTTCTTGTCGCGGGGACAGAGGTATTCCAGCCAGGTGAAGTTCTTTAGACGCGTCTCTGTCGGCGCTTTCATGAAGATGGGGGTGACGGAGGCGTCTCCCGTCTTGTAGTAGGTGATGTCGGTGATTTGTCGGGCGTGGATCTTGATCGTGATGCGCGGCGCGCTGGCCGTGTGCGGCCCGTAATAAATCCCGTTATCGTCCACGAAATAGATTGTCTCGCCGTTCCCGTCCACCTCGATTTTGTAGATCTCGTTATCGTGGAAGTAACCCTGTATGATGCGTCCGGTAATCTGGTCGAACATCTCGGTTTGTTCCCTCCGCGAGATGATGGTGGCGTCGTCCTGGAGCTGAAACTCCCTGGCTTTCCCGTTGGCGGATAGGAAGGAGATGCGCTTGCCTTTCAGCTGGTTCTTGTTCGCCCAGGCGACGGGATCCTTGTAGAGCATGACGGTAGAGTCGCTCGTCAGGTAGACCATCGAGTCGCACGCGCCTTGCAGGCTTTGGCTGAAGAATCGCACGCCGTGGTAGGCCCTCAGGATGTCGTGACCGAGGGTGTCCTTGTGGACGAAGAGCGTGTCCCCGTGCAGGAAAAGGGAGTCGCTCTCCCCGACGAGTATCAGTAACGCCTCCCGCGTGACGTGCGAGAGGTCTTTCAGCTGGTCGGTCATCGCGTAATGCCCCTTGATGATGATCTTGTTCACGGTGTCGTGGATGACGACGCGGTTTTGCATGATGACTTGTCGTGACACGCTGTCGACGTGTATCGTGTCGGCCCGCGCCGTGTACGCTTTGCGCGTGACGCGGTTGTTCTTGTACAGGCTTGCCCGTCCCAGCGCGGTATCGTACCACCCGTCTTCCGAGTAGAGGGAGCTGTTGTCGTCGTTTTTCCCGTTGATCCACGTCGGGCTGACGATCGAGACGATGTTCGTGGCGGTACTGTACTTCAACGTGTCGGAAAGGATCGTGTAGTCCGGCGCGTCGACCGTCACGCTGTCGATGAAGTTCGCGATTTTCGTTTGCGTGAAGTAGTATCCCCGTTGGCTGGTCAGCGTGTTCCTGGCGTCGACGACGCGTCCCCCGTTGAAATAGTATCCTAACTCCCAGATGCCGTCGTAGTCGAGGAAGCGTGTCGTGAGGGTCATCGCCGGGTCTTTCAGGATGACATTCTCGCGCACCTTCGTGAAGCGGGTATTGCCGTCGTAGTGGATGTAATTCCCGGAGAGGTGGATGCTATCGTTCTGTATGGCGCGCACGTTACCGAAAGCCTCGACGATATTGCCCGGGTGGCGATAGAGGCTATCGCACCACATTTTCAGGTTATCGTGCGTCATGTACACGTTGCCGGTGAACTTGTCCGCGGCGCCTCGCGTCCCGGCCCTGAGGAGGTCGGCCTCGATGTTAATCTGTATCTTTTCCTGGGCCGGCGACGGGAGCGTTATCCCTGCCAGGCAAAGGATCAGGAGCAGGCACGCGCGCGCGTTACTTGATCCAACCCTCTTGCCGCAACAGCTCATCGTGATATTCTTCGTCGATGTGAATGTACGTGCTGGCTTGCCTCTCCTTGATCCACGTCGTCATCACGGCGTGAATCTTCTCTTGTTGCAGGCGGCTCTCGAAATAACTCCAGTCGTTCTCGAGGTCCACGGTATGTTCGGGGTGAAAAGCCTTTAACTTGATGATCTTGTACTCTTCCTGCCCGTTATTCATGTCCATGAACGGCGCGGAGATCTCGCCCACGCTCAAGCGATTTACTTGTCGCGCCATCTCGCCGCGCACCTGTTCCCTCGGGATCCTGGAGTCCGAGTTCTCGTTCAGGATCAGCCCGCCGTTATTGCGCGTGTTCTTGTCGTCCGAGAGTTGTTCGGCCACGTGCTCGAAGGGGATATTCTTCTCCTTGATATAATAGACGATCGAGTCGAGCTTTTCGATGGCCTCCTGTCGTCCTTTATCGTCGATCTTCGGGCGCAGGAGGATATGCCGGACGTTAATCATCTCTCCCTGTCGATCGACGTACTGGATGATGTGGAAGCCGAACTCCGTCTCGACGATCTTGGATATTCTCCCGGCTTTCAGGCTGAAGGCGGCATCGGCGAACTCCGGCGCGAAGCGGCTCTTCGGGGAATATCCCAGCTCGCCCCCCTTGACGGCAGAGCCCTCGTCCTCGGAGTAAAAGATGGCCAGGCGGCTAAAGGTAGTCTCCCCGGAGAGCACCTGCTCGCGGAACTCCCTCAGTCGATTCCTGATTTTCTCTTTTTCCGCGTCGTCTATCCCCGGCTTCACCACGATTTGCTGGATCTCGTACTTTGCCGGTGCGTCGGGCAGCGAGTCCTTGTTCGTTTTCTGGTAGAAGAATCGCACCTCGGAGGGCGTGCTCTTGACGTGCGCGGTAATTTTCTGTTGCATTTCGCTGGCGATGGCCGATTCCCTGATTCTCTCGCGCATCTCGTTCCTGATCTCCGGCATGGACTTGCCCATGATCGCCTCCAGTCGTTCTTTCGACCCGGCTTCTCGCGTGTAGTCGTTGATCCGCGCGTCCAGCGCCCTGTCTACCTGCTCGTCGGTGACGAATACGCTATCGACCTTGGCCTGTGCCAGCAAGAGCTTCTGGAGGAGGATCTGCGCGAGGATCATTTTCCGGTCGTCGTCGTTCCCCTCGATGACGCCTTGCCGGAAGAGGTCGACGAGGCTTTTCTCTATATCGGACTTCAGCACGATCTCGTCGCCGACGACGGCCACGATCTTGTCGACCACGCCTTGTTGCGCCGCCGCGCCGGTAGTTAATGCCATGAACAGGAATAAAATGTATTTCATATCAGGGTGTGTTTAATGATTTCGCGGGATTCATTCGTGTATACTCACGAGGTTTTTGCGTATGCCCTCCTCGTTGATTTGCCGTTCGAGATTTTCCTCGAACTCCATTTTCCGTTTATTGCGCAGGATCAGCTCGATTTCCTGCTTCACGTAGCCGACGGGAGCGATCTCGTGTTCGCGCACGATCTCGTTGACGCGGAGGAAGTAGAAGTTCTCGTTATCTTCCAGCTCGACGCGGTTCGTGTTCTTGTACCTTGCTTCCCAGGTATCGCGGTCGACGGGGAGGAAGTTCAGCAGGTAGCGCAGGTCGACCCACCGGTTGTTGAAGTCGTCGAACCGTTTCGCGTTGGCGATACAGTACTCTTCCAGTGACTTCAACGCTTCCGGCGTGTCCGACCGGAAGCTCTCCTGGAACTGGGAGATGTTCGGGGCTGACCTGGGGATGACGATCAGCAAGGCGCGCGCCACGGGCCGCGTCAGTATGAAGTTGATCTTGTTCTGGGCGTAGTACGCGTCGATCTCGTCGTCGTGGACGGCCTGTTCCATTTTCAGCGAGACGAGCTTGTCCTTGTACTTGTGAATGAAGACGGACGCCGAGTAGTCCTCGACCTGCTCGCGTATCTCTTTTTTCTCCTCCTCGGTCAGGTTCTCGATCGCTTTCAAGAGCAGCAACTCCTTCGTTATCCAGTTCCTGATGTATCCTTGTGCCATTGACGCGCTATCTTTCCGGGTCGTCCCGGCGGGTATAAACGCTTCTACCTCGGCCTTGTAAAGGTACTTGTTCATGACTTTAGCGACCGGCGCGTTGTTTCCCCCTGCCCGCTCCTTGCAGGAGTCGAGGAGGACAAGTAAGAAAGGGATAATGAAGAGGATTCTCATGGCGTTGTTTTATCGGGGGCGAAAGTAATGAAAAATTTGTTCTCGAGCAAAACGTCCCGCGCTCTCCCCGCGACGGCCGGGGCACGGTAGCGCGCGGTTGAAACCGGCAGGTGAAGTCTAAATGGCTTCTTGCTCCTCGTATACTTCCACTTCCACGACGCGAAGCTGTCCTTTGGCGTTCCCGGCGTTCGGGTCCTTGAGCAAGTCCAGTTCGCCCGTCGTGGCAGCGGTAACTTCCACGATTCCGCCGAAGGCGTCTTCCTCACTGTTCAACCCGACGAGCTGGATCTTGACGAAGCGGCCTTTTGTCGGCGTCACCGGGATGGACACGTAACCTAAACTACGGGGCGTGTCCCCTTTAAACACCTCCTTGTCGTCCACGAAAACCTGCACGGGATAACTACGCGTCCGCCAGCCTGTCAGTTTCAATTCCACTTCATTGACCACGGCATCTCGTTCAAGTTCGTATTTAATCCAGCCGGATTGGATCCGGCCGTCGTTTGACCATTCCGAAAGCTCGTTATCGTCGAAACTTTTGACCGCGTCGGCCTCGTTACAGCCTGCCGTGGCGGCGACTACCCGTACCGGACGGCGCGAGACAACGTATGATGCCCCGCGAGGGGTAGCGCCTCTCGACAGGTTGGAGGGCTGGTGCTCGCCACTGATGTAAGTGGACAAGCCATCCCGTTCCTGCACCGGCACGGAGCTGAACACGATACTCGCCGGGATAAGCCCCTCTGCCGAGGCGGTCAAGCGTACCTTGCCGCTTTTAGTGGTCGAGCGGACGAGTACCCGGTTCACGCCACATTCCACGTGAATTTGTTTTTCAAGGATATAAATTCCCTCTTTCCCTCGCGCCATGCCGCCGCGCCATTCGGCTTCGCCGTCCAGCGTGAAGCTAATCATGGAATTGTCTAACGGGCAGCGGCGGTTGTCCTTGTCCGTGACTTCCACTTCCACCAGCACCAGGTCAGCGCCGTCGGCTTTAAACCCGTCGGGGGCTTGCACGAGTTTCAGCGTGATTCTTTCGGCCTTACCGGCTGTCTCTTTCCGCGCGCGGGCGACTTCCTTCCCGTCCGCGTCGCGGCTTACCGCCTCGATTATTCCTGGCTGGTACTTCACGTTTCTAAACGTGAAGAGAAAGCCAACGCTTCGCTCGCCGAAGCCCCTGGACTGCCCGTTGACCAGCAATTCGACTTGTTCGCCCGTGGAAACCACCATGACATCCTTCCGGAAGTCGCCCGTGGAAAAACCGGGGACATCCTCGTAATTCCAGTGCCCGCAGATATACGCCCCGTGCTTTTCGACGTCCACCCACCCGTTCCACATCACCTGGTGGGCGAAAAACGCGTCTTTCGGGATACGCGTGGCGTCGACGACGCCGCTCCGGCGGTAATTATCGGCGCCACGGAAATGCGTGTTCGACTCGTGGAAATGAATCTTCAAGCCCCCCGAGCTGACCCGCCTGCCCGTGCCGGGACGCGCGCGGTAATAGTCCCACCAGCGCGTGATCAACTCCTCGAAAAACGAATCCTGGTTGCGATTGTAGGCGCGGGCGTCGGCCAACGGCTTCGACGTGTCGCTAACGCCAGCGAGCACGTACTTCGATCCCTCGCCATCCTCGTGATAAGGGTAAGAGTGGCTATCCCAGAACAGTCGCGACGCCTCGTCGCGGCAATATTCCATCGCGAACACGGGGAGACGGGCGCTCTTGTTAATGTAAAGCATCTCGCCGCCGTACTCGGCCACCTTGCTATCGAGCATCTCGCGCGAACCGATGGCGCGCCCGCCGTGAGGGTCGTACTTGTCGCGGAGGGCCTTCAGCTCGGCCATGTGCTCCTCGCTAATGCTCTCGTTCCCGCCCTCGTAGAAGATAATCGACGGGTGATTGCGGTTGTAGATAATGGCGTCGCGCATCAACTCCACGCGGTGTTCCCAGCGACGTCCTGTCACGTCCCTCTCGGAGTCGCCGGCGGGCATCACCTGTATCAACCCGACGCGGTCGCACGATTCAACGTCCTGCTTCCAGGGCGTGACGTGCATCCAGCGTACCGTGTTGGCGTTACTTTCCACCATCATCCGGTTGCTGTAATCGCTCAACCACGCCGGCACGGAGAGCCCGACGGCCGGCCACTCGTTGCTGCTGCGCTCGGCGTAGCCTTTCACCTGCAACACGCGGCCGTTCAACCGGAAAAGCCCGTCGGCAAAGCGCGTCTCGCGGAAGCCCGCGCGGGTCTTCACCACGTCCACCGCGACGCCGTCGACGTTCAGCGCCGTCGACACGTCGTACAGGTAGCCGTACCCCCAGCTCCAGAAGTTCAGGCCTTCAACTCGCTCGCCGGTCTTCACGACGCGCGTCTCGCCCGCCTTGATCTTCACGCGGGGGGTGGTCATTCGCTTGACCACCTTCCCGTCCATGTCCACGACGGTCACGTCCAGCGAGAACTCCTTTTCACCGGCGTGCTCGTTCTTCACTTCCGACTCGACGTGTACCACGGCGCTCCGCCGCGCGACGTCTATCTCGCTGGCGTAGACGTACGTCCCCGTGGTTTTCAGGTTACTGTACAGGGGCAGTGTCTGGTATAGTTTCCCCGTCACGTGCAGGTAGACGTTCTTCGGGATGCCGCCGTAGTTGGCGTTGAAATTGCGATCGTTCCACTGGTAAGTGGAGCCGGTGGCGCGTTCGCGGTAGCGCCACGAGTTGTCGACGCGCGCGGCCACGACGTTCTCCCCGTCGTGGTTCACGACGCCGGTGATGTCGAGGCCGAAAGCCATCACGCCGTTCTCGTGCAGGCCCACCGGGTGCCCGTTGACGTGGATCTCGCCGCCGAAGCGGATGCCCTCGAATTCGAGGAATACCTTCCGTCCCCTGGCCGATGGCGGCAGGCGGAAGTGCTTGCGGTACCACGCGATCGTGTCCGAGTGCTCGTGTATGGAGACGCGGAACGCCTCGTCCTCGTTAAACGCGGCGGGCAACGTGACCTTCTTCCAAGAGCTGTCGTCGTACCCCGGCTCTCGCGCGCGATCGACGTCGCCCACGTGCACCAGCCACCGCGAGTTGAAGTTATACCTCTCCCGCTCGTTGCCCTTGAAGTCCTGTCCGGCGCGAGCGGTGGCGAGCAGGAGGGAAAAGACCAGTAGAATGACGTGCTTCTTGTTCATGACGTTAAATTACGATTACCAGGTGGTCACTCGGACGCCACCTCTCGCGAAGCTACGAAATGATATTGAAGCACGTCCCCCGCCTCGCGGTTTTTCGCTGTTATTTAAGCATTTCCCGGCGGGAGGTCTCGCGCGCGGGCGGTCAGGTTTTACGTAAAAGCTGGCGGGTTTTACGTAAAAGCTGGCAGGTTTTACGTAAAACCTGAGAGGTTAGGCGTAAAACCTGCGGGGTTAGAAGTAAAAGCTGGCAGGTTTTACGTAAAAGCTGGCAGGTTTTACGTAAAACCTGAGAGGTTAGGCGTAAAACCCGCGGGGTTTTACGTAAAACCCGCGGGGTTAGGCGTAAAACTCGCGGGGTTTTACGTAAAACCCGCGGGGTTAGGTGTAAAAGATGGTGGGTTAAATGTAAAACCCGCCGGGGGGGAAGGTGTACCCGGCGGGTGAGGCGTTGAAGGCGAGGGGGGAGGGGACTTACTGCAGGCGGGCGGCCTTGCTGATGTAGTCCCGGGTGCGGTCGCTGGAGACGAGGGGAAGAAGGGCGCGGGCACGGTCGGCTCCCAGCTCGGCGGTCGCGTTCGAGAGGAGCGCGTAGAGGTAGAGGTCGAGGGAGAGGGGTGCGAGGGCGGGGGCGGCGGTCTCGATGCTCGTGACGAGGGCGTCGGGGGCGATGTCGCCGGATTTGAGGAGCAGCGCCTGCTCGTAGAGGGGGAGGACGGTGGGGGTGGGGAGCTGGAGGGCGTCGATCTCGGCACGGGTGGCGTCGAGGCGGTCGCGGGAGGGGGAGCGTTGCCCGCGGAGGAGGCGGGTGTAGCGCTCGATGTATTTCTTTTCGAGGCGGGGGTCGACGGCGGCCCGGCCGGAGGCGGCGCGGAGTTCGTCCCTGGTGTCGAGGAGGTAGCGGGCGCGGGGGGAGCCGTCGGGGGCGAGGTCGTCGAGGAGGAAGAGGCAGGCGGGATGGAGGCGGCCGGCGTCGTCGAGGTTGTCCCATAGGGTGTCGGCGAGGCCGGTGATGTCGCGGGTGTAGGCGTGCTGGAGGGCCTGGAGGTGGCGGGCGCGGGTGGCGACGCTGGTGTCGCCGGCGGCGAGGCGCCGGGCGAGGATGCCGAGGGCGCGGGTGTCGTCGAAGGCGGCGTCGACTTTGTCGATGAAGGTGAGGTCGAGGGTGCCGCCGGCGAAGAGGTGGAGCATTTCGTTGTTGCCGTCGAGGATGATGAAGGTGGGGTAGGCGCGGATGCCGAAGCGGGCGGCGAGGGCGCGGCCGTCGGGGTGGCGTTCCATGTCGTACTTGACGCTGATGAAGCGGGGGTTGAAGTAGTCGCCGATCTCTTTCAGCGGGAATACCTCGCTGTCCATGAGTTTGCAGGGGCCGCACCAGGAGGTGTAGCCGTCGATGAAGAGGTGTTTGCCTTGTCGCGTGGCCTCGGCGAGGGCGCTGTCGAGGGGGAGGGCCTGGAAGTTGACGCCTTGCCCGGCGGCGAGGGCGGGGAGGAGGAGGAGGATTAACAGGTGTCTCATGGTGCTTTATTAATAGGTGAGTTTGGTGTTGGGGTGGCGGTAGATGAGGTTCACGGCGGTGCCGTCGCCGGTGTAGGTGGCGGTGGGGGTGGAGACGATGTCGACGGTTCCGCCGATGATGTTGTCTGGGGTGCTTCCTTCCATGTCGTGGACGTACATTTTCCACTGGTTGCCCTTGTTGGCGAGGATGATGAAGTGGTTTACCTGCCAGTAGTAGTCGTAGGCGTGGTGGATGTAGGCGATGGATTCGCCGTCGGGGATGGTGACGGCGTCGCGTCTTTCGGTCTGGTTGGCGAGGTTGTAGTAGTGGACGCGGTTGTCGCCGGTGGAGTAGTAGATGGCCTCGTGGCCGGCGATGATGGAGGAGACGCTGCCGCCGCCGTGGCAGGTGAAGGCGGTGCCCTCGGCGAGACGGACGGTGGGGGGGATGAGGTAGTCGCGTTCGAAGACGAAGAGGCCGTTTTGTATGTATCGCGGCCAGGAGCTGATGACGCGGATGGTGTTGTCGTCCCTGTCGCGGGTGATGGAGTAGGAGTTGAGGGAGGTGGTCTCGTACATGTGCCGGGGGGCTGACCAGAGGAGCTCCTGGTTGACGCAGTTGGGGAGGTAGCCGGGATAGGCCTCGGTGTATGGGGTGTTGCGCTGGGGGTAGTAGCCGACGAAGGAGCCGGCGTTTTCGTCGAAGGCGAGGTATCCGGCGTAGCCGACGGTGACGAGGCGGGATAGTTTGTAGCCGTCGGAGGGGTAGGCGTAGCCGAATTTTCCGATGCCGTAGCCGTTGTTGTAGACGAAGTGGGGGGAGTTGTCGTTGAGGAGCATGAAGCCGCCGGTGGATCCCCAGATGCCGGCGGGTCGCTTGACGGCGGGTTGCTCGAGGAAGAGGCTGTCCCATGCCTTGAGGAGGCGCATGTTGTCGCCGTGGTATACGCGCGCGTCCTGGTCGGTGCAGATCATGAAGGCGGGTTGGGCGAGGCTCCTGACGGGGTTGCCGTCGGGGTCGAGGGTCTCGTAGTAGTACTGGTTGGAGACGTAGGTGGAGCGGATGGGGATGCCGGGCAGGTCGTCGCCGTTGAGCTGCTTGAGGAGGTTGGGGGTGATGACGCCGTCACGGTCGATGAAATCGACGTCGGCGCGGCCGTTCTGGTGCTTGTTGATGTAGTATCCCTTGCCGAAGATGCTGGAGACGGTGACGCGGGAGCGTTGGTAGACGGAGGTGCCGTGTTGTTTTTCCGTGACCTTGAAGATGAGGGTGTAGGTGCCGGATTGGATGGCGACGCGGTAGTCGAGTTTTCTTTCATGCCCGATGGTGTCGTAGGGGATGGCGGTGTGGTTGATGGGGTAGACGTACCAGGCGTAGGTGTAGTCGTCCTCGTTGCCTTCTACGCGGGGGTCGATGACAAACTGTTGCAAGGAGATGGCCTCGTATTCCTCGGCGAGGGTGGAGAGGATGACGGGGGAGACGGCGGCAGGGGCCTCGTAGGTGTAGTTGCCGGTGTCCTCGACGCAACGGGCGAGGAGGAGGAGGGCGGCGATGATGTATAGTGTTTGTTTCATGGTGTATCGTGTTTATGGGAAGGTGACTTGAGTAATTCCGTCAAGCTCGTACAGCGGGCCGTTGACGGCCTCGTACTCGGCGAGTTTGGCGCGTGCTTTAAGGTTAAGGAAGATGCGCATGTCGTTATTGAGGAGCGATTCGTCGAAGGCGGTGTACCCGACGTGGTCGATGAGGAAGCGCATCTTCTCTTGTCCCCACGTGCCGAAGGCCAAGTCGTAGTACCTGTCCCAGGCGGCCGGCTTGACGGCCATCGCGGTAATATGAATGACGAGGGTGTCGCGGTTGATGATGCCGGCGGCGAAGTGCTCGCCCGGGTCGATGGCGATGACGAGGCGGTAGGAGGCCGTGTCCATGTCGGTGGTCCGCTTGACGATGAGGGGCATGATGGCGCTGGTGGCGTCGGCAGGCATGTTCACGCCGGCGGCGAGGGCCGGGTCGTCGAAGGAGACGTAATGCCTCCCCGCGACGGCCGCCGCGCTGTCGGCGACGTTGGTCTGGACGAGCGCGAAGGGGCGGGCGACGGGTAACGGTAACCCGGTGAGGCGCGCTTCTAACCAGAGGGTGTCCTCGACGGCGCTCCCGCCGGCGAGGAAGAAGGAGTAGTTGATGCTGTCGCGCTGGGGCTGCCCGGCGCTGTTCCTGTCGCCGCGGAAGAAGTAGAGGGAGGCGGGCGCGTCGAAGATGTCAATGGCCTGGTTGCCGCAGGCGGCAAGAAGGACGATGGCGATGATGGTGATGTAATATTTCATGTTGCTGTTGTTTTATTCGAACTGGAATTGTGACTGGGGGAGGGGGATGCCGTAGTGGGCGGCGACGTTTTCCTTGACGGCGGGCCAGGTGAAGCGGTCGTAGTTGAGGCGCTTGTAGAAGAAGTGCATCTGTCCCTCGCCGTAGAATTCCTTGCGGTATTCTTTCTCGAGGCGCTCGCGGATCGCCACCTGTTGTCCCTCGACGTCGTCGCCGACGAGGTCAAGCGACCCGTCGACGGTGGCATCCATCCCGCGGGCGACGCGGTAGTCGCGGAAAAGCTCGACGTGGCCGGCCTCGATGGCGATGAAATACATCTCGGCGAGACGAATGACGGGCATGTCGGTGACGACGGTCGTGCTGGTGCTGTTGTACTTCTTGAAGTAATTGAAGTTGCTCGTCTGGAGGGGCACGACTCTATCCTCCCACGTGCGGTTGTTCCTGTAGCGGATGTCGGAGGCGTGGATGGCCGATTCGTAGGCGAGCTGTACCGCGGCGACGGTCTGCGTGTAGGCAGAGGTGTTGGTCAGGAAGGCGGGCGTGAGCGTCTGCAAGGCGAGCGAGTTACTGACGGCGAAGATGTGCTCCGAGGGGAAGGTCAACTGCCCGTTGTTCGCGGCGCTCTCGTTACCGAGGGTGAACTGCGCGACACCGTCGTCATCCTTCGCGTTGATGATCTCGAGGGCGATCTCGGCGGCGCGTTCTATATCCCCCCTCCAGGCGTGAAGCCGCGCCCTGGTGGCCTTGACGGCGTAATAGTTGAAGCGCACCTGGCGGAAGTAATGGTTCTCGTCGGCGGGATGGGGCAGGCTCTCGTTGACCCCGGCAAGCGTGCCGATCGAGTTGAGGACGGCGTTGGAGTAATGCCGTACGGGATCGTCGGCGAGGAGTGCCTCGGCGGCATCGAGGTCGGCGATGATCTTCGCGAAGACCTGCTCGTAGGTGAGGGAGAGCAGCACGTCGGGCTTCTTGGAGACCTCCGTGACGTAGGGTATGGCCTTCTCGCCGGGGACGATACCGGCGGGGGCGGCCCCCCAGAGGCGCAACACCTCGAAGTGGAGAAAGGCGCGCAGGCCGAGCGCTTCCCCCTTCGTGAGGTTGTAGTTCCCGGCGGCGAACAGCTCTTTCTGCTCGTCGATCGCGTTCAGCAGGGCGTTGAGGTTGACGATCGTCTGGTAATACTGCAGCCAGATCGTCTCGAGCAGGTTCTTGACGGCGGTCTGCTCGAAATCGAAGTTGGAAATGTAGGCCGAGGAGGTGTTGGCGGTAACGCTCCAGTGCTGCGCCATGAGTTCGGGCAACATGACGGTAGTGTTAAGCCCGTAGAGCGATGGCGTGGCCACGCGGATGTATGCCCCGGTGAGGATGTCCATGAATCCCTGCTGCGAGGTGAATATCTGCCCCTCGCGGATCTCGAGCGCGGGGTCAATGTCGAGCCACTCGTTGCAGGACGTGCCGGCGAGGGCGAAAGCGATGATGCAAGTATATAATCTTTTCATGTTTTTAAAATTGACGGGTTAAAACCTCGCGGCGACGGAGAAGGCGTACTTGCGCGAGAAGGGGTACGACGTTCCCCGCTCCTGCTTGATGGAGGAAAGGTGGAAGACGTCCTCGGCGTAGACTCCTACCGTGAGGTAGTTAAAGTCGAGGTGCTTCTCGAGCCAGTTGACGTCGAAGTCGTAGCTCACGTTGACGGAATTCAGGCGGATGGTGTTCTCCTTCATCACGAAGCGGGAGGAGGCATACGTGGAGTTGAAGTCGCGGATGTTCTTGAAGCGGGCGCGATCCCCGGCGGACTTCCACCGGTCGTGCAGTGCCCTCCTGTCGAGGTTTCTCCACGGCGACCCGATGTTCTCTACCTTATCGACGAGCGTCTGGTTGTAGGAATATCCCCCGGTGCGGTACGAGAAGATGAGGTTCAGCGTAAGCCCCTTCCAGCGGAACATGGAGCGGAGATTCCCCCACGCTTTTGGCTCGTTGATGCCGCAGGGCACTTTATCGGCGGCGTTCCAGGTATACGTCCTGTTGCCCTCCTTGTCGAGGAACAGCTCCTGCCCGGTAGCGGGGTCGATGCCGAGGGAACGGACGACGTATATCGTGTTCATCGACTGTCCCTCCTCGTAGAGGAAGCTGGGATTACTACCGGAATAGGCCATCAGCTCGGAGTTAAGGAACTCGAGGGAGTTGGAGATCTTCAGGATCTTGTTGGCGTTATGCATGAGCGTCCCGCCGACGGACCAGGCGAAGGTCGCGTTCCTGAGGACGAAAGCGTTCACGGTTGCCTCGATGCCGCGGTTACGCACCTCGCCGACGTTGGCCGTGAAGCTCTGGAAACCGCCGGAGGTAGGCAGGTTCACGTCGGTAAGCAACGACTCGGTCAACTTGTTATAGAGATCGACGTTCACGTGCACCCGGCTGTTAAACAGGGCGGCTTCCAGGCCGAAGTTCGTCTGCACGGTCTTCTGCCAGGTGAGGTCGGGATTACCAAGCCCGATCATGTAAGCGCCGTTCCAGAACTTGTACGTCTCCTGCCCGAAGTAGCGGTAGGTCGTCAGCGCCTGGTACGAGTTGAAGTTCTGCGAGCCGGTCGTGCCGTGGGACAGCCGCACGCGGAGGTTATCGATGCTCCTGACTTCCTTCAGGAACGCCTCGTGGTGGATGTTCCACCCCAGTCCTGCCGACCAGAAGGGGGCGACGCGTTCGTTACTGCCGAACTTGGACGATCCCTCGATCTTCCCGGAGAAATCGACGAAGTAGCGGCGGTTATACGTGTAGTTGAGGTTGAGGATGGCGCCGACGCGACGGGAATGTTGCTCGGTGCTATTGGGTTTCCCGGTGGCGTAGGCGCTTGCCATGCCGAGGTTGCCCTTGTTCGAGGCGGAGAATCCCTGCCCGACGACGGAATAAGTCTCCTGCTCGTCCTCCCCGATGTTGTAACTGGCCCCGGCGTAGAGCGCGTGCTTGCCGGCGAACGTCTTGTTGTAGTTCAGGGTCGCGTCGCCCTCGTAGGAGAAGAGGTAGCCGGTAGAGTAGATGTAGCTCCCGCGCAACTTGTAGTTCTCGCCGGTGTAATAGCTGTTCTCGAAGGAGGTGTGGTCGCGGGAGAGGTAATTGTCGCCGCGACTGTCCTGCTTGGTGATGCTGAATCGCCCGCGGAAGGATAGCCCCGGCGCGATGTTCCACTCGATGGCGAGGTTGTCCTGCAACTCGAGGTAACTGCCGTCATCCCGCGTGGGGAGGGTAGCGTTGTAGAGGGGATTGCCGGGAGTGCCGGGCGAACTCCCCTCGGTAATCTCGTTGAGCATCTTCTTGACGTGCCCCTCGTCGTCGTAGGGGGTATAGATGGGGTTCGCCGTGGCATACTCGGAGAAAGTGCCGTAAGGAGAGTTCCCGTGCTTGTTGTAGGTAACGGTGAGGTTATTCTGGAACTTGACCCTGTCGATCGCGTACTGGAAGAAGAGACTCGCGGTGATCGTCTCCCGCGCAGACTTCTTCATCACGCCGGCGATGTGGTTGTACGCGACACTGCCGGAGTACAGGAACTCCCGCGCCCCGCCGTCCACGCTCAAGCTATGCCGGTTGCCGATGCCCACGCGGATGGGGTATTTCAGCCAGTAGGTATCCACGCCGCGCTCGACCTCGATCTTCCGGAGGTCGTAGATCTCCTGGAGACGCTGGTTGGTCATGTTGTAGATGGAGTAATAGAGGTTGGCCTCCTTCTCGTACTCGAGTTTCTCGCGCGCGTTCATCAGGTTGTACGAGGTGAAGTCGGGCGCCTCGATATTGAGGTTGCCGCGATAATTGACGCGCAGCCTACCCTCGGCGGGTCGGCGCGACTGGATGACGACGATGCCGTTCGCCCCCCGCGACCCGTACATGGCGGTAGCGCTGGCATCTTTCAGGAGGGTGATGCTCTCGACCAGCTCCTGGTCCATGTCCATCACGCGTTGCAGGGAGACCTCGAAACCGTCGAGGATAAAGAGCGGCAAATTCGCCGTGTTCGCCGTGCTACTCTCCTCTTGCAGGTCGCGCACGTTCATGTCCATGCTCGCGCGTCCGCGGATCGTGATATCCGGGAGGGTATTGGGATCGGAGCCGGCCACGTTATCCTCGATGATATTGAAGCTGGGGTCGATGTTGCGTATAGAGGAGAGGACGCTCCGGTTACCTGCCGCTTTCAGGTCACGGGCGGAGATCGTCGTGACGGCGCCGGTATAACTCTCCTTGGCGCGGGTAAAGATACCGGTGACGATGACGTCGGAGATCTCCGTGATCTCCTCTTCCAGCGTGATGACGAGCGGCGTGTCCCCGTCGACCGTCACCTCCTTGTTCTTCATCCCGATGAACGTGACGAGCAGCACGGGTTTTTCCATCTCCGGGATATTGATCTCGAACGTCCCGTCGGCACGCGTGGCGGCGCCGGTAGTGCTCCCCTTCAAGCGGACGGAGGCCCCGGCGACGGGGTTTCCCCGCGTGTCGACGACCGTCCCCGTGATCTTCACTTGCCGCGCCTGTGTCGCCGGGGCATTCTTCTCGTTCCTGGGCATGATGATGATGGTGCGATCGACGACCTGGAACGTCAGGTCAGACCCTTTCAGGCAAATGCCCAGCACCTCCTCGAGCTTCATGTTCTCGCACCGGAGGGTAAACGGCGGCAGCGTCTTCACCTGCTCGTCCCGGTAGAGGAACGTGAACCCTGTCCCCGCCTTCAACGCGCGGGCGGCCTCGCGGAACGAGGCATTTTCCAGGTTCAGGCTAACCCGCGCGTCTTGCGCGTGCGCCGTGGCGTTGATCTGTAACGCGAAGGTCAGCAAGAACCCCGTCGTCAGGAAGATCTTCAATCGTCTTTTCGAGAGAAAAGAACAGTCTGTTCGGTTTTTCTTCATACATTTGAATCTTGAATACAACAATGACCGGCTCGTTACCGGCTTCTATCGCGGGCAGGATGTCTCATCATCCTGCCTGTTTTACTTTCTTATCCTGATCACGTGCCGGTCGATGACGAACCGCGTGTCGCCCGTCATTTCCAACATGCGGACGACCGTGTTAAAGTCCCCGTACCGCCTCACGATGCCGGTAAAGGAGATCTCCTTTAGCTCCGGCTCCTCGAAGACGACCTCGATCTTGTACCAGCGGGCGAGGTCGTGCATCACCTTCTCCAGCCGGTCACGGTCGAACGCGAAGTACCCCTCCTTCCATCCCGTGTACAACTCCACGTCCACCTCTCGCTTGCCCAGCCGCCCCTCACGGTCGATCGTGCCCTGCTCGCCGGCGACCAGCCGCTCGCTGGCGCCGGGCACGGACAGCATCACGGAGCCTTTCACGAGCGTCGTCTGCATCTCCTGCTCGTCGGCGTAGGCGCGGACGTTAAAACTGGTCCCCAGCACCTCGACGAGCGCCCCGTTGACCTCCACGCGGAAGGGGGACGACGCGTCGCGGGCGACCTCGAAGTAAGCCTCGCCCGTGAAGCTGACCCGCCGCTCGCCCCCGCCGAAGCGACCGGGGAAGCCGAGGCGCGACTCCGAGTTCAGGAAGACCGTCGTCCCGTCGGGGAGCGTCATCGTGTACTCGCCGCCGCGCGGCGTGCTAAGCACGTGATAATTCCCGGCGCTCTCCTCCACGCGCGGCTCGCTCGCGAGCAACCCCGTGACGCTCGTCTCCCGGTCCAGCTGGATCACGGAGCCACCCGGCAGGGTCAGCTCCGCCTTCATCTCTCCAGGGGCGATGATCGCCACCACGGGAGCGTCATCCCCTCCCGTGACGGTCACGCGGGTAATCCCGGCCACCACCGCCAGCGCGACCACTACCGCCGCGGACGTCCTCCCGATGATCCTCGCCCGCCGTCGCGCCGCGTGCCGCGCGTCGATGGCGAGCCAGCCGGCGACGTGATCGACGCGCGACTCCTGTTCCAGTTTCTCCTCCAGGAATTCCCGGCTCGTGATCCTGTCGTGCAACGCGCGGTTCCGCCGGTTACTTCTCTTCCACGCCTCGATCTCCTCCCGTTCACCGTCCGTCAGCGACCCTTGCCACTGACTGACGAGGAGGTGTATGATTCTCGCGTGTTTATCGTGTTCGTTCATGATCTTTTTTTTAATCATGACACGGGAAGAGGAAAAAGGGAGTAAACGGGATCAGGAAAAAATCAGGACGAGACGCGTCCACCACCCGCCGAGGAAGATCGCGAGCGTGCCGAGCTTCCGTTTCAGGATCTGCCGGGCGATCTGTTTTTGTTTCTTGACGGTCGCGATGGCGATATTCAGCCGCGCGGCGATCTCCCTGGCCTTGTGCCCCTGGAGACCGAGGGAGAGGATCGCGTGACAGGCGGGGGGCAGCTCGTCGATGGACTCCATCAACAGGCGATAAGTCTCCTCCTCGATATACCCGTCGATCTCCTCCTCGTCCCACGTCTCGAGATACTGCCGCGCCTGTCGTTCCCGGCTCTTCTCGTCGCGGACGTGATTCAGGCAGCGGTGCCTCACCATCTGGTAGAGGTACGCCGGCACGTTCTCCACGCGGGAGAGCCGCCCGTGATCCTCCCACAGGCGAACGAAGACGTCTTGCACGAGATCCTCGCCCGTCTCGCGCGCCACGTAACGGCGCGCGAAGGAAATCAACGGGGCGTAATAGCGCGTGAAAAGATCCTGGATCTTCACGGAAGGGTTGTCGGCATTGGGATGTATCGTCTCTTTCATGCGAGTATGCGGCGTGCGTGTTAAAATAAGCGTGACAATAGTAATTCATTTCATTGGAAATCCGGCGCTGGCAAGTAAAAAAAACGCGGTAGAGCGCGCCGACACGCCCCTCGACTTCACGGGCACGCTCCTCGAGTTTACAGACACACCTCTCGAGTTCACGGGCATACTTCTCGAGTTTACGGGCATACTTCTCGAGTTCACGGGCATACTTCTCGAGTTTACGGGCATACTTCTCGAGAATCTGCCCACACTTCTCGAGAATCCGGGCACAC
>JAIRKS010000154.1 GCA_031259905.1 Odoribacteraceae bacterium | reverse complement strand
GTCGACGCAGAGGGGCATTGCAAGTTTGCAAAACGGTTTTGCGTCGACGCAGAGGTGCATTGCAAGTTTGCAAAACGGTTTTGCGTCGACGCAGAGGGGCATTGCAAGTTTGCAAAACGGTTTTGCGTCGACGCAGAGGGGCATTGCTTTGTCCACGGTGGACATTGCTTTGTCCACGGTGGACATTGCTCTGTCCACGGTGGACATTGCCTTGTTCCGGGTAAGGTTTGTGTTACCCTGGCGGGGGTGACTTGTGAAAGGGTTTAGTTTTTTTGATCCATGCCGGGCGTTGCGTCAGGGCGCGTTGGCCCCGGTAGGATAGCCCGGTAAGCTGCCTCGTCGGAGAGGATTTCCAGGGCCTTGAGGATGTCGCGATCGTGGCGGGTGAGGTACTCGATGACTCCCGCCTGCATGTAGTAGCGTTCCATGAACTGGTCGGCGAGCACGCTGGCGATTTCCTCGCGGAAGAGCGCCAGGTCGCGGTCGATGGAGTGCCCGAGGTCGGCTTTCAGCTTTTCGAGTTGCCCGGCGACCTGTTCGTGATACTTTTCGGCGAGGACGGCCTCCTCGAGTCGTCCCAGGAGGAGCTGCGAGGCGGTCTCGTACTCGAACTCCCGCGTGTTCAGGAACGTTTTGAAGGCGTTATACATCTCGTCCGTTACCTCGAAGGAGGCGGGGGGCGGCACGGTGGGGCGCGTGACGGCGTACTCGTTCACGAAGTCGAAGACGAGGTCTTTCGCTACCAGCTCGCGCGTGAGCTTGGTGTAGTTTTCCGGCTCTACCTTGACGTCGGGGGAGATCCCGCCGCCGTCGTAGACGACGCGTCCGGCTTTCGTGTGGAAGGGTTTGACGAGGGAGTCGGGGATGGCGCCGACGCTCCCGTCGGGGTTCCGGTGCGAGTAGTCGAGCGCCTGGATGCAGCGGCCGCTGGGGACGTGGTACTTGGCCGTTGTCACTTTCAGCTTCGTGTTGTAGGTGAGGTCGCGGGTGGTTTGTACCAGTCCTTTCCCGAAGGAGCGTTCGCCGATGATGACCGCCCTGTCGTAGTCCTGCAGGGCGCCCGCGAGGATCTCGGAGGCGGAGGCGGAGGCGCGGTCGATGAGCACGGCGAGCTTCATGTCCGGCACGATCGGGTTGTTGCGCGTTTGGTATTCCTTGTCCCACTGTTTTACTTTTCCCCGCGTGCTCACCACGGGCAGCCCGCGCGGGATGAAGAAGTTGGCGATCTCCACGGATTGGTCGAGTAGCCCGCCGCCGTTTCCCCTGAGGTCGAGGACCAGCGATTCGGCTCCCCGGTTTTTCAGGTCGAGGATCACGCGGCGCAGGTTTTCCGCTGCTTTATCGGTGAAGCTGGTGAAGTAGATGTATCCCGTTTTTGTCCCGATCATGCCGTGGTAGGGGATGGCGGGCAGTTGCACGATTTCGCGTACCAGGCGTTTCTCGACGGGTTTCGTTCCTCCCACGCGTTCGAGTTTCAGTAGGAGTTCCTTGTTGGGTTGTCCCTTGAGGAGGGCGCTGACTTCCTCGACGCTTTTCCCTTTCATCTCTTGCCCGTCGATGGCGAGGATCTTGTCGCCGGGGAGGAGTCCCGCCTTGTGCGCCGGGGAGTCCTTGTAGGGTTCCCAGATGATGACGTGGTCTCCTTTTTTGCGGATGATGGAGCCGATCCCGGCGTATTCTCCCGTCATCATCATGTTGAACTCGTCCATTCTCGATTCGGGGTAGAAGACGGTGTAGGGGTCGAGGTTTTTCAGCATGGCGTCGATGCCGTCTTGTACCATTTTTTCCGGTTGTACCTCGTCCACGTATAGCAGGTTGACCTCGCGGAAGAGGGTCGCGAAGATGTCTAATCCTTTGCTGATCTCGAAGCGTTTGTTGTCCTTGTCGAGGGAGAGTGTCACGATGACCAGGAGCGCGGCTCCCAGCATGATGGCGCAGGCGCGTGTAATCTTTTTCATGTTTTTTGGTTGTTTCACGGAGACGAAGGTAGTGTATCTCCCGTGATATTACAAATTTCACGGGACGGGGTCGTACCCGGAGCCGCCCCAGGGGTGGCATCTCAGTATTCGTTTCAGCGCGAGCCACGATCCTTTCCACGGGCCGTGTTTTTGCAGGGCCTCGATGGCGTACCGCGAGCAGGTGGGCGTGTAGCGGCACGCCGGGGGTAGCCAGGGGGAGATCACGTACCGGTAGAATTTAACCGGCAGGAGGAGTAGCCACACTGCTATTCCTCTCCACGATGGCGTGCATTTTCTTGATGACACCTTGTATTGCTTTTTCGATTTTCACGAGGTCGACGATGGATTCTTCCAGGTAGACCAGTAGGATGTCCACGCCCTGTCCCGGCGGGACGAGGTCGTGGAGGAGGTGCTTGTTCAAGCGGTAGGCTTCCCGCGTCAGGCGCTTGACGCGGTTACGGTCGACGGCTCGCTTGAAGCGTTTCTTGGAGACGCTCACCGCCACTCGCGCGGGGGATTCTCCCTCGCCTCGCCCGGAGAAGCGGTAGATGACTCGTAACGGGTAGCTGACGAAGCTTTGTCGCCCGGCCAGGAGCGCCTCGACGCGGTGTTTCAGGTATAATCGTTCTTTTTTGCTGAACGTGTATTTTCGCGTTGTTTCCATCCGGGCGGGGTAACGGCGATGGACACCGCGGGGTGTCCATCTTGTTATTTCTTGTTGCGTGTTTTCACGAATTGTTCCAGCGCCATAGTCATCGAGGGGGCCGTGTCGGTGGGCGCCTTGATGTCGAGCCTTAGTCCTCCTTCTTCTGCCGCCACCGCCGTGGCCGCGCCGAAGGCCCCGATGACGGTTTCCCCCTGCTCGTAACCGGGGTAGTTCTGGAACAACGACCGGATCCCGGCGGGCGTGTAGAAGATGAGCACGTCGAAGCCGGAGAGGTCGAATCCTTCCTTGGCCAGGTCGCTGGAGACGGTTTTGTAGAAGGCGGCTTTCACGTAATTGAGGTGCAGGCTGTCGAGCATCCCCGACACGTCTTCCTTGTGCACGTCGGAGAGGGGGACGAGGAAGTGCTCGGACTTGTGTTTCTGGAATACTTTCGCCATGTCTTCTATCTTTTTGTCCCCGAAGAATATTTTCCGCTTCCTGTAGACGGTGTATTTCTGGAGGTAAAGGGCGATGGCCTCGGAGGTGCAGAAGTACTTCATTGTCTCGGGAACCGGGACGCGTAGTTCGTTACATATCCTGAAGAAGTGATCAATTGCCGTGCGACTGGTGAACACGACCGCGGTGTGATCCAGGATGTTTATTTTCTCCTGTCTGAATTCTTTCACGCTCACGCCTTCTACCTTGATAAACGACCGGAATTCTACCTTCAGCCCGTATTGTTCGGCGATATCGCTGTAAGGGGACTTTTCCGTCGTCGGTTTGGGCTGTGAAACTAATACTCTTTTTATTCTCAACGTTATTGATTTTTACGTTACACGTCCTGTGAAAAGTCTCCTGCCAAGATCTTGTATAGTACCAGCAGCGGGAGTATTTCGAGGGCACAAAGGTACAAAATCAAATAAAAAACGGGAACTCCGTGTTTAAATAATATTTTCACCCACCGCGCCCACCGCAGGATCGCGTACAGCGAGAGGAGGGACGTTATCAAGAAAACCAGCGCGCCGGAGGCCGGCGGGCGCGCGTAAAATAACGAGAAGATCACGGGGGCGAGCAGTATTCCCGGTATCGCGTTGTATATCCAGACGTGTATCGAGAATTCCCGCGCCACGTCCCGCGCGCGGAATACCCATCCCAGCAGCGACGCGACGCTGAGCAACAGGAAGTGGTTAGCGAACAGTATCCCGGAGTAGAGCAACAAGGGCAGCGGGGCAAGTTTGCCTCCCTCGAGGAAAACAAAAAACAGGGACAGCGAGAAAAACGACAGGAGCAGCGTGCAAAACAACGAACCGGGCACCGGGGCGATCCTTTTCGCCACCAGTTGCTCGAAATTCTTTCCTTGGAAGAAGTAGAAGAAAAGCGCCGGCAGGATACCGCGTCCCCGCAGGTACACCACGACGAGCAACACGAGGTAAACGATCATGCACAACAGCGTCCACGAGATAAATCCCAGCTCCAGCTCCTCCCGCACCAGCGGGAGGGCCTCGACGTATTCCCCGCGGGGGGGGCGTGCCAGCGAATCCACCGTCCACCCGTTCATTCGTTCAATGTGCCTCGTACCAGTTCTCGCCGTGCCCGGTGCTCACGGTCAGCGGCACGGAGAGTTGCACCACCCCTTCCATGCACCCCGTCACCAGCTGTTTCAGCTCCTCCAGCTCCTCCCGGTGGCACGTGAAGTTCAGCTCGTCGTGCACCTGCAGGATCATCCGCGACTTCATTCCCCGTCCCTTGATCTCCGCGTGGATCGCGATCATCGCCTTCTTGATAATATCGGCAGCCGACCCCTGGATGGGCGCGTTGATCGCGTTTCGTTCCGCCACGCCCCGTTCCACGATGTTTTTCGAGAGGATATTCTTCAGGTAGCGTCGTCGTCCCATGATCGTCTCCGCGTACCCTTTCTCGCGGGCCATCTCCACGGAGCGTTCCATGTACTCCTTCACTCCGGGGTAGAGCTGGAAATACCCGTCGATTAGCTCCTTTCCTTCCTTCCGCGAGATCCGGAGGCGTTCGGCCAGTCCCCACGCCGAGATCCCGTAGATGATCCCGAAATTCGCCGTCTTCGCGCGTCGTCTCATCTCCGGGGTGACCTCGCGGGGCGGCACGCGATAAATCTTTGCTGCCGTGGCCGCGTGCACGTCCTCCCCGTTCAGGAAGGCGTCGATCAACTCCCGCGTGCCGCTCAGGTGCGCCATCAGCCGCAGCTCCACCTGCGAGTAATCCGCCGAGAAAAAGCAACACGCCGGGTCGCCCGTCACGAACGCCTTGCGGATCGCGTGGCCCCCTTCCGCGCGGATGGGGATATTCTGCAAGTTCGGGTTCAGGCTACTCAGCCGGCCCGTCGCGGCCTCCGACTGGTTGAAGCAGGTGTGGATCTTTCCCGTCGCCGGGTTCACGTACCCGGGCAGCGCCTCCACGTACGTCGTCAGCAGCTTCTTCAGCCCCCGGTAATCCAGGACGCGTCCCACGATCGGGTGCACCTCCTCCAGCCTCGACAGCACCTGCTCGGAGGTGATGTATTGCCCTCGTTTCGTTTTCTTCTGGCCGGGGTCCACGCCCATCTCCTCGAACAGCACCTCCCCCAGTTGCTTTGGCGAGTTAATATTAAACTCCCGTCCCGCCATCTCGTGGATCACCCGTTCCATCTCCCCGATCTCCTTCCTCAGGCCCGCGGACATCTCCTTCAACGCCTTCAGGTCGATCGAGACCCCCTCGCGCTCCATGTCCGACAGCACGGAGACGAGCGGCATCTCCATCTCCTCGAACAGCGGCAGCAATCCCGTCCGCTCCAGCTCCGCGCGAAGCGAGCCTTGCAGGCGGAGTACCGTCGCCGCGCGCCCGGCAAGTTCTCGCCCGTGGCTTCCCTCCTCCTCGTCCTCGAACGCCAGCGAGAGTTGCCGCGGGTCATTCTCCCGTCCCGTTGTCGCGGGGGATTCCCGTTCCAGGTCGCGCGGGCCGTCGGGCTGCAACACGTAGCGCGCCACCTGCACGTCGAACACCTTGTTACGCGTCGCGATGCCGGCGCGGGCCGTCCACGACAGGACGACCTTCGCGTCGTCCGACACCAGCGTCTTCCCCGCGTCCTCGAAGACCGGGCGGAAGAACTCCGCGTCCGCCTCCCCCGACAGGCGGGTGAAGTACCCCTCGCCCGGGGAAACGGAAAACGACAGCAGCGACGGCAACGCGTCGTGCACCCCGCCCCGCTCGAACCGCGTGCACGTCCCGTACACCGGAGCGGCCAGCAGGCGCGCCAGCAGCGCTTCCCGTTCCGCGACCGTCGTCGCTTCCAGGTACGTTTGTTTGCCCGTCGCGACGTCCGGCGTCTCTTCTTCTTTTCCCCGCGGCGCGTCCAGCAGCCGCTTGCCCAGCGAGAAGAATTCCAGCTCGCGGAACAGCGTCTCCAGCGCCGCGCGGTTGATCTCCCCGCGCGATAGCTCCCCGATGGTCACGCCCACCGGCACCGAGCGGCAGATCGTGACCAGCTCCCGCGACAGGAGTACGGTCTCGCGGCACGCCAGCAGGTTTTCCCGTTGTTTCCCCTTTAGCTCGTCGACGTGCCGGTACACCTCCTCGATGCTCCCGTACTGCTTGATCAGCGCCGCCGCGCCCTTCGGCCCGATCCCCGCGCATCCCGGCACGTTGTCCGACGCGTCGCCCGTCAGCCCGAGGATATCCACCACCTGCTCCACCCGCGCGATGCCGAACCGTTCCAGCACCTCCGCGACGCCCGTTATCTCCGCCCCGTTGCTGCCCCGTCCCGGCTTGTACATGAAGACGTGGTCGCTCACCAGCTGCGCGTAATCCTTGTCGGAGGTGATCATGTAGACGTCGTACCCTTCCTTTTCCGCTTGCCCGGCGAGCGTGCCGATCACGTCGTCGGCCTCGTAGCCCGCCACCGAGATGGACGCGATCCCCAGTCCCTCGATGATCTTCCTGATAAACGGCAGCGCCTGCCTGATCTCCTCCGGCATCGGCGGGCGGTGTCCCTTGTAGTCGGGGAACATCGCGTGGCGGAAGTTCGGCCCGCCGGGATCGAAGACGACCGCGACGTGCGCGGGCCGTTCCGTTTCCAGCAGCTCGGCGAGGGAGAGGACGAAGCCGAACGTGGCGGAGGTGTTCAGCCCGGCGGAGGTCACGCGCGGGGAGTGGATGAACGCGTAGTACGCCCGGTACACGAGCGTGAACGCGTCGATCAGGTAGAGTTTTTTGGGCTGGTTGGCTATCATGTCGTTTGTTTTTACCCCGGCAAAGATACTCTTTTCCCGCGAACGGCGGGGCGGGACGGGCGGCGCGGGCGGGGGAGGTGAAAAAATAGTCAAAAAAAAGAGGAGGTAGTATCGTGATCGAGAAAAAGTCACTACATTCGCACCGTTAACCAGAAAATGACAATAACCGAGATAACAAAGAATACGAAACATGAACTACAGACAAGATAATATCACCAGGATGAAGACGCCAGAAACTTTAAGATTTTTTACGTGTGTCGGATTTGGAGGTGTGGGGAATTATTTTAAACACACACACACACACACACACACACACACACACACACACACACACACACACACACAGGGCTCTCGATCAATAACACACGCGTGGCCCGCGTCTCACCAGTAAACGAACGGGCCATGAGAACAACAATAACTTCCCTCTTGACAAGCTTTACAGTCATCATTGCGACTCTCCTCTCCTCCTGCGTGCGAGACCTCGACGGCGGGAAAGAGCAGCAAGTTATCGCCGACGACGACATGGCACTCGTCACGCTGTCGCTCTCCGTTCCGGCTCCCCCCGCGTCCCGCACGGAGCCGGGGACGCTCGCCGAGGACAAGGTGGAGGCCATCGACGTGCTCCTCTTCACGAACGACGCGGACGAGTACTTCCGCTACCGGGCATCGGGCACGGGAATCACCGACGCGGGGATTGACCCCGACCCCGTCCACGCGACGAAAACATTCACCGTCCGGTTGCCGTACGGGACGTACAAGGTAGTCCTCCTCGCCAACGCCCGCGCGGCCATCAATGCCTCCACGTACAAGACGCAACTCGTCCCGGCAACCCTCTACACGTCCGG
>JAIRKS010000075.1 GCA_031259905.1 Odoribacteraceae bacterium | reverse complement strand
CGCTTCGCGTGTGCGCGAAGGCTCGCCGCGAAGTCGCGGCAACGCTTCGCGTGCACGCGAAGATCTACCCTGCAACTCCGGTAACGCTCCCGAGGCGTATTGGTCTTGAAAGAGACATGTTGTTTGCCGGGAAATTACGCGTACATTTGCCGCGTAATAAAAATCAACAGAACAATGACACGACAATTTCACCCCGCCCGCTTCCCCCGTTACTTTTACTTTACGCGAGAGTAAGACAGGATCGGTACGGTGATAACAATCAAGATAAACAACACACGAATCCTGTCGACACCGGCAGGATTCCTTATTTAATGTAACGAACGATGAAAACAGTAGCTATTCAAGGAGGAGCCGGGGCGTATCACGAGATCGCCGCGCGCGCCTATTTCAAGTCGCGGGGGGAGGAGATCGAGATTCTCCCCTGCGCGCGCTTCAAGGACGTGATCACGGAGGTGAAACGCGTGCCGGGACGGGTCGGGATCATGGCCATAGAGAACACGATCGCCGGCAGCCTGTTGCAAAACCACGAGCTGATCCGGGCGAGTGACCTCGTCGTCGTCGGCGAGCAGAAGACGCGCGTCACGCATTGCCTGGCCGCGCTGCCGGGACAATCGCTGGACGACATCGTCGAGGTGCATTCACACCCGATAGCGCTCATGCAGTGCGCCGATTATCTCGACGCGCTGACACGCGTGAAGGTCGTCGAGGAAGAGGACACCGCCCTCAGCGCGCGCTTTATCGCGGAGCACCGCCTGGCAGGGCACGCCGCTATCTGTAGCCGCCACGCCGCCACGCTGTACGGCCTCGACGCGCTCGACGAGGGGATCGAGACGAACAAGAGGAATTTCACGCGCTTCCTCCTGCTGGCCAACCGCGAGATGGCCGCCGCGATGACGCGGGGGGAGGGGACGAGCAAGGCGTCGATCGTCTTCACGCTGCCGCACGCGGAGGGAAGCCTGTCGCGCGTGCTGACGATCTTCTCGTTCTACGACGTGAACCTGACGAAGATCCAGTCGCTGCCGATCATCGGCCGCGCGTGGGAGTACCTTTTTTACGTCGACCTGACGTTCAAGGATCCCGTGAAGTACCGCCAGGGGGTGGACGCCACGCGCCCGCTGACCAGCGAGTTCAAGATACTGGGGGAATACGCCGCGTGTCATGAAGACGCCATCTAACCCGGCGCGGCCGGCGCGACGGCTGGACGACATCAGCGAGTATTATTTCTCGCGCAAGCTCGCGGAGATCGCCGCGATGAACGCCAGCGGGGCCGACGTGATCAGTCTCGGTATCGGTAGCCCCGACAACCCGCCGCCGCGGGAGGTCATCGACTGCCTGAGGGAAGAGGCGACGCGCCGCGACGCTCACGGTTACCAGCCCTACGCGGGCACGCCGGGGCTGCGGGCGGCGTTCTCGACGTGGTACGCGCGGCATTACCGCGTGACGCTGGACGCGACGGAGATCTTGCCGCTGATCGGCTCGAAGGAGGGGATCACGCACGTGTCGCTGGCTTTCCTCGACCCGGGCGACGAGGCGCTGGTGCCCGACCCGGGCTACCCGACGTACCGGTCGGCGAGCCGCCTGGCGGGGGCGATACCCGTCCCGTACGACCTGCGGGAGGATCACGGCTGGCAACCCGACTGGGAGGCGCTGGAACGTGCCGACCTCTCCCGCGTCAAGCTCATGTGGGCGAATTACCCGAACATGCCGACCGGGGCGCCGGCGACGAGGGAGTTGTTCGAGCGATTAGTGGACTTCGGGCGGCGCCACGGCATCGTCATCTGTCACGATAACCCGTACAGTTTTATCCTGAACGAGCACCCGGCGAGTATCCTCGAGGTGGAGGGGGCGAGGGAGTGGTGTATCGAGCTGAACTCCCTGAGCAAGTCGCACAACATGCCCGGGTGGCGCGTGGCGATGCTCGCGTCGAATAGCCGGTTCGTCGAGTGGGTACTGAAGGTGAAAAGCAACGTCGATAGCGGGCAGTTCCGCCCGGTGATGCTCGCCGCGGCCCGCGCGCTCTCCGTGCCCGACGAGTGGTACGCGTCCAATAACCGCGTCTACGCCGCCCGCCGGGAGATCGCCGAACAGATCATGACGACGCTCGGTTGCGCGTTCGACCCGCGACAGGCCGGCATGTTCCTCTGGGGACGCGTGCCCGATCGCTGGAACGACGGCGAGGAGCTGTCCGACGAGCTGCTCCGGCGCGCGCGCGTCTTCATCACCCCGGGGCGCGTCTTCGGGGAAAACGGGCGACGGCACGCGCGGCTCTCCCTCTGTCGCGAGGAAGAGAGACTGCGGGAGGCCCTGCAAAGAATCGTTCAATTCATGTAATACACGAACACCATGAGAATACAAATCCTCGGCGCCGGCAAGATGGGCGCCTTTTTCGCCGACGCGCTGGGCGTCGAACACGAGGTGGCCATCTTCGATTACCACCCCGAACGCTTGCGGTTTACGTACAACTGCATCCGGATGAGTGACCCGCGGGAGATCGCCGACTTCGCGCCGGAGATCCTCCTCAACGCGGCCACGCTTCGGTACACCGTCGAAGCCTATCAACAGGCGCTTCCCTACCTCTCCCCGACCTGTATCCTGGCCGACATCGCCTCCGTGAAGACGGGGCTGAAGGAGTTCTACGAGACGGCCGGTCACCCGTTCGTCTCCACGCACCCGATGTTCGGCCCCACGTTCGCCAACCTGGAGAACCTCGCCTCGGAGAACGCGATCATCATCACGGAGTCCGCGCACATGGGGAAGGTCTTCTTCCGTGACCTCTACAGCTCGCTCAAGCTAAAGATCTTCGAGTACTCCTTCGAGGAACACGACGAGACGATCGCCTACTCCCTCTCCATCCCGTTCGCCTCCACGATGGTGTTCGCCGCCGTCATGAAACACCAGGAGGCCCCGGGAACAACGTTCAAGAAGCACATGAACATCGCCCGGGGCCTCCTCTCGGAGGACGATTACCTGCTGACGGAAATCCTCTTTAACCCCCGTACCACGGGACAGCTGGAGCAGATCCGGCAGGAACTCGCGCGGCTCGTCGAGATCATCGAGGCCCGTGATCCTGCCGCCATGAAGGAGTTCCTGCAGGTCATCCGGCGGAAGATCGCTCCGCGGTGACGCGCTGCTACTCCGCCATTCCCGCCGTCCTCTCCCGCTCCCCGCGCCCCGGCAAAATGCCTCTCTGTCTCGAGACAGAACCGTTTTGCAAACTTGCAATGCCCCTCTGTCTCGAGACAAAGCCGTTTTGCAAACTTGTAATGCCCCTCTGTCTCGAGACAGAACCATTTTGCAAACTTGCAATGCCCCTCTGTCTCGAGACAGAACCGTTTTGCAACTTGCAATGCCCCTCTG
>JAIRKS010000056.1 GCA_031259905.1 Odoribacteraceae bacterium | reverse complement strand
CTCCCGACGACGAGGAGCAGCAACAGTAGAAAGAGTTTTTTGTATCTCACACCGCGCGCGCTCCACGCGCGGTTCACCGGGGAGCAGTACCGCGAGGAACCCTCCCCGGTTTTTTCATCCCCCTCCCCCGCACCCCTAACCAGGCAGGGGGAAAGTGGTTTCCCCCTGCCTGGTTAGGGGGGGGGGCGTTACTTGTATGAATAAAATGTTACCTTTGAAGCCATGTTAACATGAAAACGATGAATATGAAAATGAAAGTATGGATCGCGGCTTGCCTGATCGCGGCAAGCGGCGCGCTCCCCGCGACCGGGGAAGAGAGACAAGGACGCCCGAAACTCGTGGTGGGAATCGTCGTCGACCAGATGCGCTGGGACTACCTGTACCGTTACGAGGATCGCTACTCGAAGGCGGGATTCAAGCGGCTGCTGTCGGAAGGCTTCTCGTGCGAGAACACCCTCCTCAACTACATCCCCACGTACACGGCGATCGGTCACGCCAGCATCTACACCGGCTCCGTCCCCGCCATTCACGGCATCGCCGGTAACGACTTCATCGTGCAGGCCACGGGGAAATCCCTCTACTGCACGCGCGACGAACAGGTAAAAAGCGTCGGGACGCCCAAGGGAGACGTCCCGGCGGGTAAAATGTCGCCCCGCAACCTGCAGGCGTCCACCATCACGGACGAGCTGGAACTCGCCACCAACTTTCGCTCGAAGGTCGTCGGCGTCGCGTTGAAAGACCGGGGGAGCATCCTCCCCGCCGGGCATGCCGCCGACGCCGCGTACTGGTTCGACGGGGAGAGCGGGCGGTGGATCACCAGCAGCTGGTACCGGGAGACGCTCCCCGCGTGGTTGGAGGAATACAACCGGTCGCGTCCCGCCGAGAAATACCTCTCCCTGGACTGGAACACGCTCTACCCGATCGAGACGTACCTCCAGAGCACCCCCGACGATAACCCCTACGAGGAATCGTTCACGGACAACGTCCCCCCGTGCTTCCCCGTGAAGACGTCGGAACTCGTGAAAAAGCTCGGCCCGGGCCTCGTCCGCGCCACGCCGCACGGGACGACGATGACGCTCGACGTGGCGCGGCTCGCCGTCAAGCACGAGGCGATGGGCGAGGACGATATCACCGACTTCCTCGCCGTTAGCCTCTCCTCGCCGGACTATATCGGTCACCAGTTCGGGCCGAACTCCGTGAAGGTCGAGGACGCGTACCTCCGCCTCGACAAGGATCTCGGCGACTTCCTCGCGTTCCTCGACAAGAGCGTCGGCAAGGGGAATTACCTCGTCTTCCTGACCGCCGACCACGCGGGGGCGCACAACGGGCAGTTCCTCCTCGATCACGGCATCCCGGCCGGCAACTGGAAGGAAAGCGAGACGCGCGCGGCGCTCAACCGGCACCTCGAGGGACGTTTCGGGAAGGAGAAACTCGTGCTGAGCCTCTCCAACTACCAGGTGAGTTTCAATCGCGCGGCGCTCGACGAGAGCATCGACCGCGACGCCCTGCGCGCCGCCACGGTGGCCTTCCTCGAGCAGGTCGAGGGGGTGGCGCGCGTCGTGGAGATGGACAAGGTGTCCAGCGCGACGTTGCCCGCCGTCATCCGGGAGCGGATCATCAACGGGTACAACAGCGCCCTGAGCGGGGATATACAGATTATCATGAAGCCCGCCTGGTACAGCGACCGCGACCGGCGCGGCGCCACGCACGGCACCTGGAACCCGCACGATTCCCACGTGCCGCTCCTGTGGATGGGGTGGGGGATACGACACGGCCGGTCGAACACCGAGGTGTACCTGACGGATATCGCCCCGACGGTGGCCGCCCTCCTGCGCGTGCAGATGCCGAACGGGTGCATCGGGAAACCGATTGTCGACGTGCTGAAATGAAGGCGCTCCTCGTTTTGTTGATCGTGACGGCGGCCTGCGCGCGGGAGCGCAACGTGATCACCGGCCGGGTCGCGGGCCTCGATAAAGGAGACAGGATCATCCTCTCCGTCGAGTCTCCCGGCGGCGCGACGTGGGTTGCCGTGGACTCGACCGTCGTCACGGTCGCGGGAGAGTTCACGCTGGAGACGCGGGCTGGCGACTGTAACGCGCGCCTGACCCTGCTGAAGCCGGGCGAGCGCTTTCGCCCGGCGAGCACCGGGGAGTCGCCCGAACGCTTCCTGGAAGGTCACGCCGACCTGCGCGTCAGCGGGCGCGCCGACGAGTGGTTCTTTATCGCGATGACCGGCGGCCTGTACGACCGTCCCGACATGGCGGAGTTCAATCGGCTGTTCGGCGAGGCGCTCGAACTGCAAAATGAAGGGAGGAAAACGCGCGAGCTCTTTCGCGCGACGAACGATAGCGCGGCCCTGGAGAAAGCCGACGGGTATGTTAACCGGTCAAACGAGTTGTACGCCCGCGCGTACGCCACGGGGAAGGAGTTCGTGAAAAACAATCCCGACGCGGCCTTTTCCGCGCACCTGCTGCACTATGACGTGGATTTAGTATGGAACATCGACGAGTACGAGAGGCGCTACCTCTCCCTCTCGAAGCGCGTGCAGGAGACGCTCGCCGGCAAGATCGCGGGGACGCATGTGGCGAATACCCGTGCGTCCGGCGTGGGAGCGCCCGCTCCCGACTTCACGGTCGAGGCACTGGACGGGCAGGAGATTACCCTGTCGCGCTTCAAGGGGCGGCACGTGTTGCTTGACTTCTGGAACTCCGGGTGTGCCTCCAGCCGCGCGTCGCACCCGGTACTCCTCGCGCTCCACGACGACCTGAAAGCGCGCGGCCTCGACGTCGTCTTCATCAGCGTTGCCTGCACCGAACCGGATGACGACGCGTGGATCAAGGCCGTCGAGGAAGACCGCCTCCCGTGGATACACCTCAACGACGCGCGCTCCCCCGCCGGTCACTCCATCAAGAAACAGTACGGCATCCGCGCCACCCCCTGGAGCGTCCTCGTCTCTCCCGCGGGCGAGATCCTCTACACGACGCACCCCCTGGTGCTCGTCCCCGCTGCACGAAAAACATTCGGGATATGACGGCGAGATATACCCCCGGCCATCGCGAGGGAAAAAACAAGGAGCGCGAGTTCACCGTCGACGCGCCGTCGCCCCTCCTCGCGTACCTCCTCGTGACGCTGTCCGACAAGAGCCGCTCGACCGTCAAGTCTATCCTCGCCAGCCGCCAGGTGGCCGTCAACGGGACGGTGACGACGCGCTTCGACGCGCCCCTGCAGCCCGGCGACCGCGTGAGGGTCAACATGGAGAAGGGGGCGACAACGCTCTCGCTCCCGGAGTTCGAGATCGTTCACGAGGACGACGACCTCATCGTGATCAACAAGCCCCACGGCCTCCTCTCCGTCGCCACGGAACGCGAGCGGGAACGGACGGCTTACCGTGCCCTGACGGATTACGCGCGGCGGACCTCCCCCGACGGGCGCGTCTTCGTCCTCCATCGCCTCGACAGGGACACGTCCGGCCTGATGATGTTCGCGAAGAGCGAGAGGGTACAGGAGATCATGCAACGCGGGTGGGACGAGATGGTCACGAGCAGGAAATACGTCGCCGTCGTCGAGGGACGTCCCGCGCGGGACAGCGACCTCGTCACCTCCCACCTGCAGGAGAACCGCGCGATGAACGTCTACTCGTCGGACGAGGGGAAGCTCGCCGCGACGCGTTACACCGTCCTGAAGACGAACGGCCTCTACTCCCTCCTCGAACTCGAACTCGAGACCGGTCGCAAGAACCAGATCCGCGTCCACGTCGCCGACATCGGTCACCCCGTCGCCGGGGACGCCAAGTACGGCGCGCGTTCCAACCCCATCCGTCGCCTTGCCCTGCACGCGCGCGAGCTGCACTTCATCCACCCCGTCACGCACCGGGAGATGCACTTCCGGACGGACATCCCCCGGCGGTTCTCGCTCCTGGTCAAGCAACGCGACCGGACAAAAAAATAGCTGCCTGACGAATGCCAGGCAGCTCTCGGATGAAAGTTTAATCAGACGCCATGCATCTAATTTTGCACACACACACTAAAATGAATCGCGCACGTGCAGGCAAAGTGCATCGTGCCTCTTCATAAAGTTAAACGGCTTACCCCGCGTCTTCTCACGCCCCGCGACGAGATTTTTTTCACTCCTGCTTCTCGTTTCATCCCAGCATCTCCTTTATCTTCCTCAACGCGAGACTTAGTTGATTCTCCACCGTGCGCTTGTTAATCGCGAGCCGCGTGGCGATCTCCTCGTTACTCATGCCGGAGAGGCGGCTCATCTTGAAAATCTCGCGCTGGCGCGCCGGCATCTGCTCGACGACGAGCTTGACGACGCGGTACAGCTCCCGCGCCATGTAGCTATCTTCCGTCGACACGGTCTCCTCCTCTCGTCCCGTCTGCTCGTGGCAGTACGACTCCCGCACGCGCCGGCCGCGGAGGAAATCTATCGCGACGCGGTGCGCGATCGTGAACAAGAAAGACGTCAGGCTCCTGACGGAAGGCTTGACAAGCGCGTGATTCTCCCACAGCCGCGCGAAAACCTCCTGCGTCAACTCTTCCGCGACGGTACTCGACCGCGTCAGGTTATTCACGTAATATTTTACCCTGGGGAAATAGGCCACGAATACCTTCTCGTAGGCATCGTGGTTCCCTTCCCGCAATGCCATGACGACCTGGTCGTTCACCAGGAGTTGATCTTGCTTGTTCATGAATAATTACACACACTCTCTAATGGTACTTAACAGTACGGGAAACGCGGGGCGCGGGTTACAAGCCAAAACCCGCGAGGGGCGCGGGAAGCAAGGCACGTGAGGCTACCCGCCCCGACGACCGCGGGGATCAGCGCGAGGCCCCGCGACAGGGACGCGATCAGGGTTCGAAAGGGTAAGGTAGAGGGGACGCGAAAAAAAATAGTTAGAAAACGAGGGACGATTGTTTCATGGTAAAGAAAAACGCGCTACATTCGCCCCGTGCGATGGAAACCACGAAACATAGCACGACAAAAGAATACGATACATGAACGATCAATATCATAAAACAGTTAACATGAAGCAGATTGAAGATTTAAGGATTTTTATGTGTGAAGGGCTTGCAGGTATCAGGAATTATGACTACCTCACACACACACACACACACACACACACACACACACACACACACACACAGGGCTCTCGCATCGAATAACGCCCGCGTGGCCCGTCTCTCACCTCTCAACTAAACGGGCCATGAAAACAACAATAACATCCCTCTTGGCAAGCCTTGCAGTCATCCTCTCGACCCTCTTCACCTCCTGCATCCGCGACTACTACGTCGGGGGAGCGCCCGTCGACGACGACGAAACGGCGCTCGTCACGTTATCACTCTCCGTGCCGGAGACGCCCGCGACCCGCGCCGATGCGACGGTCGCCGAGAACGCGATCGAGGCGATAGACGTGCTGCTCTTCAACGCGAGCGACAAGTTCTATTACCGTGCCCACGGGACGCAAATCACGAACGACGGCTCTACCCCCTACGCCACGAAAAAGTTCGGGGTCAGGCTGCCCGTCGGCGGCCCGTACAACATCGTCGTGCTCGCTAACGCGCGGGCGGCGCTCACCTCCCTCGCCGTCGCGACCATCGTCACCAGCGGCTCCTCCCGCGTGGATGTCTTGAACGCCATCACGAACGACGGGGTCGCCCTCACGACGAACTTCCCGATGTGGGGACACGTGGCCTCCGTGACGATCGCCGGGAACACCAGCAACATCACCTCCACCATCCAACTCACCCGCGCCGTCGCCCGCCTCGACGTGTCGGTGAAGTCCGGCGTCTCGAACTTCACCCTCACCGGCGC
>JAIRKS010000013.1 GCA_031259905.1 Odoribacteraceae bacterium | reverse complement strand
GGTGTTGCATGAACATGACGAGGGCGAGGACGGTCTTGTAGGCGTACATGCCGGGGATCATCGGGAGTAGCGCGGGGATGTAGAGGACGGTCATCGGGCATCGCGACGCGCTGCCGAAGCGCAGCGAGAGGAGGCCGACGAGGAACGAGGCGAAGAACGAGGCGGTGGCGATGTCGACGCCGCATCGCGTGACGAGGTAGAAGCGCGAGGCGTGACCGACGGCCGAGAGTATGGCGATGTACTTGAAGGCGCGCGCGGGGGGCGAGGAGGCCGCGCCGAAGCCGGTGCCGGCGATGGCGGCGAGCGCGCCGTCGGCGAGTAGTTCGGCGAGGAGGTTCACGGGAGGCTGGTTTTGAAGAGTAGTAACGGGCAGGAGAGGCCGACGGTGATGCAGATGATGACGAGGAAGGCGTGGGTGAGGCGGGAGAAGCCGATGACGGCGTGGCCCTCGACGATGTCGATGACGCCGTTGACGAGGGGCACGCCGGGGATGAGGAAGAGGACGCTGGTGGCGAGGGCGATCTCGGCGGTGGCGTCGAAGGCGAGGGCCGACGCGGCGAGGGTGGACGAGACGAGGGCGGCGAGGGTGAAGATGATGAAGTGGTTGACGCCGCGGCGTTGCATGTGCTGGCGCGTGAGGACGCCGGCGAGGGTGGCGAGGAAGACGATGCCGACGGCGGACCAGCTGCCGCCGAAGAGCCGGCAGAAGGAGGCGTTGGCGAGGCCGACGAGGAGCAGGACGAGGCGGGGGGGGAGGGGGGGACGGGAGGTGACGCGGTGGAATTTGTCGCGTAGCGTGGCGAGCGGGAGGTGTTCGTCGCGCGCTTCCCAGCTGAGGGCGCTGAGGTCGGCGTTGTAGGCGAAGTTGACGGGGAGTGACGGGATGTCGATGACCTCGGTGTGGACGTCGCCGCTCTGCTGGTCGCGCGTGGTGAGGACGATGGTTTTCTGGAAGGTGGACATTTTGATCGCGACGCCGAGTGATTCGCCGATCCGGCAGGAGTTGCGGATGACGCGGGAGGTGTGCACGCCGGAGCCGAGGAGGCAGGTGGCGTATTCAGCGATGAAGCGGGCGATGTCTTTTAGTTGTTCGTCGGTTTTCACGAGTGTTTTCCAGCGGTGGTGAATGGAAGCGCTCCCGTCCGGTGGCGCCGGTGGCGCGCGGGGGGAGCGCGTGACGTGTCAGAATCTTATCCCGATGGAGTAGCGGATGTCGCTCGCGTTGAACGTGGTCTTGATCTCGCGCGAGGAGAGGAGGTGGCCGTCGCCGGTGGCGTAATTGTAGAAGTAGTCCGTGTCGGTGGCGGTCTTGTAGGTATACGCGATGTCCGAGTAGAAGCTCCCGAGGTTGAAGCCGAGGCCGGCGGAGAAGGCGTTGAGGCGGGCGCGCGCGTTCCAGTCGTCTTTGGCGTAGGGCGAGCCGTTGTAGGCGTATCCTGCCCTGAGGCTCAGGAGGCTGTTGGCGCGGTATTCGATGCCTACGCGGAGGTTGCTGGCGGCGCGGGTGTTGAGCCGGAAGAAGTCGCGTATCCAGTCGTATTCCCCGCGATAGGTGTCCGTGAGGTCGCTGGAGGGGTAATCGACGTACTCGTAGTCGAGGCTGACGATGAGGTTTTTGTTTTGCACGGCGGCGATGCTGGCGATGAATCTCCACGGGGTGGATAGCTCGTAGTTGTACTCGGAGCTGGTGCTGCTGTCGAATCGCGTCCACGTTCCTTCGGCGAGCGGCGGGACGTGGAAGGAGGAGTGTAGCGCGCTCTCGTTGTAGGCGGAGAGCGTGTAGTAGGTGGGCGTGTGGATGGCGATGCCGACGCGGTGTTCCGGCGTGGGACGGTAGATGACGCCTACCTTGAAGTTGACGCCGGAGCCGTTTGTCTCGAAGATGCCGACGCGTGAGAAGTCGTCCAGCGGCGAGGTGGGGCTGTCGATTTTTTCCCTGTACTCGCCGCGATACCTGTACCTGATGATTTGCGTTCCCAGGGTGCTCCCGATGTAGAGCTTGTCGTTGAGGTTGATTCCCGTGGCGATGGCGTATTCTCCCTGGTATCCTCTCTCGGTGATGGCTCTTTCTTGCTCGACGTTATCGCCGTCGGAGAGCTGGCGGTAGTACTCGTTGGTGGAGTTCGCCTTCAGGTTGATCAGCGCGACGTCGTACGCCAGGCTGGGGTCTCCCATCGCGTCCAGCTCGTTCCGTTCGTGGCCGTTGGCTTGCTCGTACCACACGTCGATGAGCGACGAGGTCGTGTTGACGCCCCCGTACTGGAGGATGTCCCGGTTGAAGTTGTTCATGTTGGTGTAGTTGAACGCGATATTGACGCTTCTTACCGGCCCTCGCGGGGCGAAGAAGTTGATGACGTATCCCGCGTTGCCGAGCAGGAGTGTCGTCTTGTTGGCCTTGTCGACGGAGGTGGCCCTGTCGAAGTCGAGGAACGGGGTGAAGTTGAACTCCGATTTGCGGAAGACGCCGACGCCCGCCGGGTTGACGTGGACGGCGGAGAGGTCCCCGCCGAGCGCGCCGAAGGCCCCGCTCATGGCGGCGGAACGGGCGGTGCCGCGCGGGTATAGCCGCGAGAATTGCAGTATGCTTACCGGGTCTTGTGCCGCGGCCACGAGCGAGCCGGTGAGGCACGCGACGAGGAGTATTGCTCTTTTATTCATGTGTCGAGGTGTACGTGTGGTTATCTTCTCCCGCTGCGCGAGCTGGAGCTGCCGGAGGAGCCGGACGAACGACTGCTGCTGCTACTGCTGCTGCTACTGCCGGACGAGCTGCTGCTGCTGCCGCTCCTGCTGTACGACGAGCTGTTGCTCGACGACGAGCTGTTCTGCCGCGTGGAGGTCGCGCTGCTGTTGCTTGACGAGGAGGAGGAGTTGCTTTGCCGGTACGTGTTGTTGTTTCCCGTGCTTGTCGCGCTGTTCGACGTGGTGGGCGTCGCGCTGCTCCTGGTGTAATTGGCGCGTGTCGTCGAGTTCGTGGTGGTGGACGTGCCGGTAGATTTCTGGTTCACGTTCGCGTTTCGCGTGTACGTGCTGGTGGCTGCCCCCGTCCGCGTGTTGCTCGTGCGGTTGACGGCGTTGGTTCCCCGGGTGTAAGTTGTTCTCGCGTTCGTGTTTTGCCTGTTGGCGGCGCTGCCTGTTACCGCGTACCTGTTGCCGGGGTAATTCGTCCGGTTGTTATAATAAGGAGCGTCCCTCCGTCCCGTGTGCACGTATCTCGACACGTAGTTGGAGCGTTCCCCGGCGGGGTAATAATCGTGGTGATGGCCGTAATAGCGGTCGCGATGATAGTAGTACGGGCGATGCCAGAAGGGGTCGTGATACCACGAGCTGTAGTACCACGGGTCGTAATAGCCCCAGTACCATCCCGCGCCCCAGCGCGTCCCGCCGAAGCCGAAGCGGAAGCTGTAGGAGCGATCAAACGCGTAGTAATCGAAGCGGGGATCGTTCCACGTGATCGTCATGGCGATGGTCGGGTAAGTACCGAAGAGGAACTTGGAGTATAGTTCAATGTTCGACGGGGAGGGAAACCACCAGTAGCGGTTCCCCAGCGTGTAGACGTTCCAGTCGGAGCTGAACGAGAGGTTCAACGCGATCTCGTACCCGTTGCCGAAGAGCGCGAAGCCTTCCGGGTAGCGGTTCATGATCCGCGTGCACTCTTGCAAGTCATACTCGCTGCCGTGGAATCCCCCTATCCAGTAGCCGTCGTCCTCGGGCACGGGGATGATCTCGACGGATCCGGGGGCGAGTGCCTCGGCGCGTTCCACCTCCTGCCTCGTGGCGTAGCGGGCCATGCCGATGGCGTACGCGTTCGCGTTCACGTCTCTCGTGTTTTCCTTCTCCCGGTTATAGACGGGGGTATAGCGATCTTGTTGCAGCGAGTTCTGGTCGATGACCTGTCCCGTTTGCTGTTCGAGTTCCTCGACGTACAGGGAGCGTTCCCCGGGCACGTAATAGATGTCATCCTCTACCAGGCGGGCGAACTTGCCCGTGGTATAGCAGGCGCTTGTCGCGATAGCGATAGCCCAAACGGTGATATACATTCTTGCTTTCATAACTCTAAAGATTACGTTTTCATCGCGAATGTAACAATTTCCGCGCGATTACCCGTTAAGTAAATCATAAAGTTTCCCGCCACACCTTGCCCCGTGCGGTGTAACCTCCCGCTGAACCGGCGGTTAAGCGCGGGAAGCGTCCCGCGTCTTCCGGCGACTTCCGACGCCGCCACTGACAGGGCTGTCACCCCTCGCGTGTTCTTTTTTTATTTACATTTGCCGCTGTCTAATTCAAACATGTAATATATGGCAAAGTTTTTAACGTCGAAGGAAGAGAATTACGCGCAATGGTATAACGATTTGGTGATTAAGGCGGGGT